>CAJWIZ010000011.1 GCA_913041805.1 uncultured Prochlorococcus sp. | reverse complement strand
CAACCTATTGAGCAGAGCATCTCTAATAGCCCCTCCGACTAAAGCACTGCCAGCTGGTAAATCAAAAATTGAAAAAGGCCATTTCTCAGGATTTAGCCTTTCCTGCAAAACTTTTGCAAGATAAGTATTATCACCATTCAGAATGGTGTCATTAAACGAGGTATGGGGAATGTGCATATGTGTCAACTGCCACTGGGTTGATCGTTGTGAGGCTTATCACGCAGTTGAGAGGCAACATGGAGTAAGTCATCTAAACGAGAAGCCTGACTGGAAGCCCGTTGCTCCTCAAATTCACATCAGTGTTTTAGATGAACAAAATGGTAATGGGACTGAAGTCGAATGGGATGTCAGAGCCTGCAAAAGTTTTCTACAGGATGAGGGTCGTTGGATGAAATTGTGCCCTGGCAGTGAAGTTCCCAAATGAACCTCAATGTTAACGATAAAGAAAACCCTTCAAACGGACATTTGATCCTTGCTTTGCATAGCTGCTCAGAAACTCTTGGGATTGCAATGTTGGATCTGCGAGCGCCTGAAAAAAGCTTAATCAGTTCTACATTTCCCATCGGTCGAAGTCTTTCCAACAATATCTTGAATTGCTTAGGTGAACTTATTCCAGCATCACACTTGCATAAAATTTGTCGCCTTTCAGTTGCTATTGGGCCAGGGGGATTTACAGGCACACGTATTACTGTCGTATTAGCTAGAACTCTTGCTCAGCAACTTGGTTGCAATCTAGATGGTGTAAGCAGTTTCGCTTTAATGGCACCACGATTAGCGAATCAACTTCAGCCATTTCAAAAAAATAAGCCATTTTGGATTATAAAAAATCTACCTAGAAGAGGGATAATTGCTGGCAAATATCGCGTAAATAATAATTCAAAGAATAGGATGATAGAAGATGTTTTAGAATTAGAAAAGCCACATCTTTTATCTAAAAACTTAAAATCAGATGCATCTTTAAATGCATCTGATGACGTCCAAAAAGATGTAATCAGATTGTTAAATATTGGCTTAATCAAACACCAGCTCAAAAAGAAAAGTTCTTGGCATGAAGTGGTACCAATATACCCGACTTCTCCAGTTGAGAATAATCATGCGAACCAATGATTAAAGATGATCAAGGAAATAAAGATTAATTCATAAGGAAGCCGGAATCATTTAAACTAAACAATTGGGGAAAGTATAGTTAAAACTATGGATTATTTAAATCTCTACAATTAGATTCTAAGAAATAATTCCTTGGTCTAACATGGAATTAATGCTTCTCTTAAGCTGTTCTGTCTTATTTTCTAGCTCAAACTTTTTTCGACTAGTTGGAGGTGGTATTGGATTTCCAATTCGTAAATGTATAGGAACCAACCTGGGGAAAATTGATCTGATTCCAAGAGCTCTATGGCTATTAATAATTGCAACTGGTAACAAATAAGATCCGCTGCGAGCTGCAAGTAATGAAGCCCCAGCCAAGGGTTTATTACAACGACCATCTTCTTGACGGGTCCCATCAAGGAAAACTCCTATTGCCCAACCTTGATTAAGACGTGATGTTGCTGTTCGAATTGCCTCACGATCACTTGCACCTCTTTTAACTGGATAAGCACCACACATTCTTATTATCTGACCCAATAAAGGTATCCGAAATAGCTCTGCCTTAGCCATAAAAGAAACAGGCCTACCCAAAGCATGTCCTATCAATGGGGGGTCTAAATGTGAACCATGGTTTGCAACTACAACTAAAGAACCAAACTTAGGCACCTTCTCTTTTCCTATTGTTCGACCTCGAAAAAAAAATCTAAAGAATGGAAATACAAGTAAATAACTAACTAAAAGATAAACAAATGTTGGCTTGGGTGGCGTCAAAGAAGAACTATTCAAACCCAAAGAATTATTTTGATTATTCAATTTTAATAGCCCAAATCACTAGCCCCAGACAACTGAGTAGTTGTGACTCCTTTAAGAGATCGTTTAGCAAGACCACTTAAAACGTTGCCAGGTCCAATTTCGACCAAAGTATTTATGCCTTCAGAAACCATCATTTCCATCGTCTCTCTCCAGCGCACACCTGTAACCATCTGCTTCTTAAGTCTTTCCTTCAAAAGTGCTGCATCACAAGTTGGGGTGGGATCTGAATTACTTAGTACTGGAGTCCGAGCATTCTTAAAAGCAACTTGGTCAAGTTCAATTGAAAAAGCTTTAGAAGCCTCTTCCATATAAGGCGAATGAAACGCTCCAGAAACCTGCAAAGGGATAGCCCTTTTACACTTCAAAGCATCACTTACCTTTTTGACAGCGTCAGGAGTACCTGAAATAACAACTTGATTTGAACTGTTGTCATTAGCAACAACAACTCCCTCCGTGGCCGCAATGAGATCTTCAAGTTGATTCCTTTCAAACCCAATCAAAGCTGTCATGGCCCCACCCCCTGCATCAGCCATAAGCTCAGAGCGACACTTAAGCAATCTCAAAGCAGTCTTAGCGTCAAAAACTTCAGCTGCATAAAGAGCAACAATTTCTCCCAAACTATGTCCAGCTAGAAATGAAGCACTGCGATTTTGTCGAAATAAATCATCCACTAATAAAGACTCAACAACAAATAATGCTGGCTGGGTATTTCTTGTGTCATTTAAGTCGACCAAATTATTAGATTGACAAGTTCCACCACAGATTGCTGAAAGATCACGTCCCAGCAAATCCGATGCAAAGTCAAAACGCTCTTTTGCACCAGGCAATGACATCAAATCCTCAGCCATGCCAAGCTTCTGTGAGCCTTGACCAGGGAAAACCCAAGCTATCGACATAAATCAACTTCCATTTACTTGAATTACAGCCTAAGAGGGACCCTGCCAACGCAAAAGAGCAGCACCCCAACTCAAGCCAGCACCAAACCCACTAGTTGCTAATAAATCGCCTTTCTTAACACGTCCATCTCTAACAGCTTCATCCAACATCAAAGGAATAGTTGCTGCAGAGGTATTCCCATAGTTGGCAAGATTTGACAAAACCTTTTCATGAGGAATATCAAAGCGGTCGGCGACAGCATCCAAAATTCTCTGATTGGCCTGATGTAATAACAGCCAATCCAATGATTTAGAAGAAATTTTATTGGCTTTCAAAAGCTCTCCTAGAAGAGCTGGGACTTCTCTCACAGCAAATTTATACACCTCCTGACCATTCATCTCAATAGGGCGGAAGCCACCTTTCTGATGAGATATTCCATCTATTAATTGCAAAGATTCACCAAATTGATTGAGATTCAAACAATCCCCACGATTCCCATCTGATTTCAACTTGAAGTCAATCAATCCATCATCTTGAAAGTCCGAAGATTCCAATGCAACAGCACCTGCACCATCGCCAAAAAGTACACAACTTCTTCGATCATCCCAATCAACCCACTTAGTCAATTGATCAGCCCCTATAACCAAAGCTCTGCGCATTGTTCCATTTCTTAAATATTGAGCAGCAGTAATTAATGCAAACAAAAAGCCACTACAAGCAGCTGTTAAATCAAAGGCAACCGCCTTAGTAGCTCCAAGATTGGCTTGTACCTGGGGTGCTGAACCAAATAAATCATCAGGCGTTGAAGTAGCTAATAAAACCAAATCAATGCTGCTTGGAGCCCAACCAGCCATTTCTAAGGCTGAAGAAGCCGCCTTGTGACTAAGCATGACCAAAGATTCTTCAGGTGCACTAATACGCCTTTCAGCAATCCCTGTACGACTCACTATCCATGAATCGCTTGTCTCGACCCTTTGGCCAAGCTGTGCATTGGTAAGGATTTGGGTTGGAGTGGCACTACCACTCCCTATCAAAGCTATGCCACCATCCATTTAAGGCATCTCTCCTACAAGCTCTTGGTAATCAATTTGGAATAAGTCAATCACAAAACATAGCTATGCAAAGTTCAAACACTTGAAACACTGGGTTGCTGAAGCTGAGCCAAATCATCCATAACTCCATGATTAGCAGCAGAATGAGCTAGCCGAAGAGCACTTACCACAGAAAGAGCCTTACTACTTCCATGTCCGATCACACAAATTCCATTCACACCAAGCAAAAGAGCTCCACCGTGTTCAGCATGATCAAGCCGTTTCTTAATCCTTTTTAGGTTCGTACGAAGAAATGCGGACCCAACTTTGCCACGTCTTCCCCTTGGAAGCTCGGCACGAAGAACATCTAACAAAACACTTCCAACTGATTCTAAAAATTTAAGCAAAACATTTCCTGTAAAGCCATCACATACAACTACATCAAATTCTCCTGAAAGGACATCTCTACCTTCACAATTTCCAGAAAACTTAAATCGTTTTTCTTGATGTAATAACTCATATGTTTGAAGAGCCAGGTCGTTACCTTTACAAGATTCTTCGCCAATATTTAAAAGCCCAACTCTTGGTTCATTTATTTGTAAAACATCACGTGAATAGATATTCCCAAGCAAAGCAAATTGATGCAGATAAGTAGGTTTGCAGTCCATATTTGCTCCAACATCAAGTACTAAAACTGGCTGACCAGGATCCTTTGTAGGGAAAAGTGCACCTATAGCAGGACGATCTATTCCAGAGAGACGGCCTAATCGAAAAATCGCTGCCGCCATCAATGCACCTGAATTTCCCGCAGAATAAACAGCTGTAGCTTCTCCCTTTTTAACTAGGTCCATAGCAACATTGATGCTTGCATCACGTTTGCGCCTAACTGCAGTAGCTTCCTCATGCATTCCCACTGAAGGGCCACTAGCAATTAACTCAAGATGGCCTGCTGCAATTTCCTCATCAAGCAATTCTTTTAATTGATTTTCTTCAGCAGCTTTAAGAACCAATTCAGATTCACCTACGAATTTGATGCAAATCGGAAGACGTTGTAAAGCCTGGAGACATCCATCGAGTATTTGTCCAGGAGCGTTATCTCCTCCCATTCCATCAACTGCTATCCAAAGTCGCTTCGAGTCATCAATCAGATTTTTTTCAACATCATTTTCACCACCTTGCAAGCGACGAAGTGGATCAAAAACAAGTGGCTGAAGCATATTTCCTGCCATGGATCCGGCACTGGTCACAACGGATCCAGCACTTGAAACCACGGAACCAGCACTTGAAACCACGGAACCAGCACTTGAAACCATTGAGCCAGCAACATTCCCAGCTGCTGAAGCAGAGTTAGTCGCAGTATCAACAATTGTTGTTACTGCAGAGTTTCGGCGATACCAAATGACCAAACGCCTTATAGCCCTTGGACGGTTGGCTTTAGTACGCAGCCCAAAAGCAGCGAATTTATCAGTGTCCTTCTGAACCAATGGAATCAACTATGCGCTGGAACAAATAACCAGTTCCCCTAGCAGTAAGAATAAGCTCTGGGTTTGCTGGATCATCTTCCAGTTTGGAACGAAGTCTAGAAATATGTACATCGACTACTCGAGTATCAACATGTCTTTCAGGCGTATAACCCCAGACTTCCTTGAGGATTTCGCCTCTGCTAAAGGGTTCTCCAGATCTACTAACTAAAAGTTCGAGCAAACTAAACTCCATCCCAGTCAATCGAATACGCTCATCAGCTCGAAAGACCTTGCGCTTATTGGTATCAATACGCAAGTTTGTGACCTGTATAACCCCTGAATTAGGAATGCCAGCTATATGGTCTTTCTCAACACGACGCAAAACACAACGAATGCGAGCTTCCAACTCCTTTGGACTGAAAGGTTTTACAACATAATCATCTGCTCCAAGTTCCAAACCAGTAATCCTGTCTGCAACATCACCTAATGCAGTGAGCATGACAATTGGCACGTCAGACTCTTTGCGTAACTCTTGGCAGACACCATAACCATCAAGTTTTGGCATCATCACATCAAGAACTACCAGGTCAGGTTCACAATGCCTGAAGAGCTCTAAAGCCTCATTTCCATCGCAGGCTGTAACTACCTGATACCCGATCATGGAGAGTCGAGTTTCAAGGATCCTCCTAATGCTGGCCTCATCGTCAGCTACGAGGATCGTTTCCTTTGATGCTGGACTAGTGGCCGTCATATCTTCTATAGCTGTTGCGGCAAAGGAGACTCGATCTTAGATACCCCCCTAGATGGTCCCATAAGGTCATCTTTGTTCAAAAACAGCCAACTTTCTTTACTTTAAGTGTCCCGCCCTGCATCCATCTACATCTGTCAGAGCTGTGGAGCACAAACTCGACAATTCTTTGGAAGATGCTCCAATTGCGGCGATTGGAATTCAATAGTCGAAGAACGTACCTCCTCACTTAATAAACGCAGCAAAGAAAGAATCTCCAATTCACTCAAACCATTACTTAAATTATCGGAACCAATTTCATCACTCCAAGAAAAAGATTTAGATCGAATTACAAGTGGATACAGTGAATTTGATCGGGTATTAGGTGGAGGATTAGTACCTGGCTCTCTTGTTCTAGTAGGGGGAGATCCAGGGATAGGAAAGAGCACTCTGCTATTACAAAGTGCCACAAAAATGGCACTTAAAAATTCGGTTTTATATGTGAGCGCAGAAGAGTCTGCTCAACAAGTGAGATTGCGCTGGCAGCGACTAAAAGACTGCGAATCAAATCTTCAACTATTAGCTGAAACCAACTTGAATCTGATCATTCAAGAGCTTGAAATACTCAAGCCAAAAGTTGCAATTATCGATAGCATTCAAGCTTTAAATGATGACAATCTCTCAAGTACACCTGGTTCTGTTGCGCAAGTTCGAGAATGTTCATCTGCATTGCAACAATTAGCCAAGCAACAAAATATTTCTTTATTACTAGTAGGCCACGTAACCAAAGAAGGAATGCTCGCTGGCCCAAAAGTCCTAGAGCATTTAGTGGACGTAGTACTCACATTTGAAGGTGACAGGTACGCGAGCCACAGACTATTGAGAAGTGTAAAGAATCGTTACGGAGCAACGCATGAACTTGGAATTTTTGAAATGCAAGGAAATGGACTTGCAGAAGTCAATAATCCCAGTGAAATATTTCTCAACAGAAAGTCTGCTGCGGGAATTGCAACAATTGTTGCTTGTGAAGGCAATAGATCACTAGCTGTAGATGTACAAGCCTTAATAAGTACCAGCACATATGCAAGTCCTCGTCGCACAGCAACCGGAGTCGAAACAAACAGACTGCATCAGATCTTGGCAGTTCTTGAAAAGCATATGGATTTGTCGTTGTCACGTCATGACTGTTATTTAGCCTTGGCTGGAGGTTTAGTAGTAGAAGAACCTGCAGCTGATCTAGGAATAGCCACGGCCATCGTTTCTAGTTTCAAAGATCTAATACTTCCTGATGGGACAGCCCTTATCGGTGAGCTTGGGTTAGGCGGCCAATTACGCCCAGTAGGTCAAATCCCAAAAAGGCTGCAAGAAGCAGAAAGACTTGGGTTTCAAAGAGCTGTATTACCGACAGGAAGCGGCATTGATCAATTAAAAAGAAAAATCAATCTGGAGCTAATGGAGGCTTCTAATATTAATCAGGCATTAATAATGGCTCTTGGTATAACTCCAGAGCGTAATCAATTGCACAAAGAAGAATATATCTAAATGATGTCGATTTTGCTTCTCCCAGTAGTTTTAAGCCAATTCTCAATTTCCAAATAACCACCTGGGTAGAGTCTCACTGCTTTAGTCCAAACTTCTGCAGCACGATCAAACCACATATCAGATTCATCTTGGTTGCCAGCTTCTTGTTCGAGGCGTCCACGTTTTTCGTAAATTAATCCCATGTTTTTTAGGCATGAAGGTTGCTTTGGATTCTCCTCAAGTGCCTTCATATAAGTTTCTAAAGCACGATCCTCTTCTCCATTGCTCATATAAATAATCGCCATATTTTTCAGTGTTTCACTACGGTCAACAGGGTTTTCTTCAAGTCGCAGGCTTTCTTCATAATTCTCTAGAGCTTCTGAGTAATCCCCATCATTCTGCGCTGACAAACCATCTCTGTAATACACATAGGCTTTCTTTTGTTGTGAGTCGATTGGCATCATCTTGACAATCATCTCTGCCATCACAGTGAAGGCCTTATCAATTGGATTGTCTTGTTCTCGACTTCTAGGCATCGCAGGATTTCAACAACAAAGGTTATAACCATCCTGACGCGATTCTGAGCTAGTTGCTTATGGAGTCTTATTTTCTTTTGATGATGGCATTTGTATCCTGCAAGTCATTAGTCATTAGTTTGTGAAAGCACCTCACAAGTCCGTGAGAACTAAAAACAGTCTCTTAAAGCAAAAATCCTTCTTATTAGATGTAGAAGGCATGAAATGTGGAGGTTGTGTGCGCTCTGTTGAGCAAACATTGCTTTCTCAACCAAGTGTTGCAAATGCAAGTGTGAATCTGGTCGCACGAACAGCTTGGCTTGAACTCAAAGATCCTGAACAACCACTTGAACAAATCCTTGTAGCCCTAAAAGACCGAGGATTTCCTGCCAAAGAAAGGATAATTTCACCATTTGAACGAACTTCATTAGAAAAAATTGATACTTCCAACGAATGGTGGAATCAATGGCGTCAGTTATTAGTTGCCATCTTCTTGCTCCTCCTATCTGTAATCGGCCATCTAGCAGAAGGAGGAAAACTCGACATCCCAATACTTGGAACATTGCCATTTCACGCCAGTTTGGCAACGTTTTCATTAATAGGTCCAGGCCTTTCCATTCTTAAAAGAGGAGCCAAAGCAGCAATTGCATTAACTCCAAACATGGACACTCTGGTCGGATTAGGAGTCAGTAGTGCTTACTTAGCCAGTCTTGTCGCTCTCATTTGGCCAAAAGTTGGATGGCCATGTTTCTTTAATGAGCCAGTGATGCTGCTCGGCTTTGTTTTGTTAGGCCGATTTTTAGAAGAAAGAGCCCGTTTTCGCACAAGCCTGGCAATAAAACAATTAGTGCAACTACAACCTGAGACAGCTCGGCTTGTACTTGAAAACAATGAAATTAGAGAAGTCAGAGTTGGAGCCCTAAGGCCTGGCGAAAAGCTACAACTACTAGCTGGAGATCGAATCCCCGTTGATGGGATAGTGCTTGAAGGCCATTCCGCGGTTGATATTTCAAGTCTGACAGGTGAACCCTTACCGCTCGAAGCCTCTCCTGGAACAGAATTAGTATCAGGAAGCTTGAATCTTGAAGCAAGCTTAATTCTGGAAGTTAAGCGAGTAGGTGCAGAAACTGCATTAGCTCGAATAATCGGGTTAGTAGAGCAAGCACAAGCTCGCAAAGCACCTATTCAAGGACTCGCTGACCGTGTAGCAGGAAAATTTTGCTATGGAGTTGTCGGACTCTCTCTAACCACATTTCTTTTCTGGTGGAAATTAGGGACTCGTTTATGGCCTCAAGTGCTCTATGCATCTGGCCAAGGTTTTTTAAGTAGTCATCATGACCATGGCTTGCATTCAACTCTTGGAAGCAATGCTGAAACTCCTTTAGGCCTAGCTTTACAACTAGCGATAGCAGTACTTGTAGTTGCTTGTCCATGTGCACTAGGACTCGCCACACCCACAGTTATTACAGTTGCTTCTGGACAAGCAGCTCGTAATGGTTGGCTGTTCCGAGGTGGTGATGTCATTGAGATGGCAGCATCTATCAAAAATATCGTCTTCGATAAAACAGGTACTCTCACTATTGGAAGGCCATTAGTTGCGAGGTGTATCAAGACAAAAGAGCCATCTCAAATGTTGCAACTTGCAGCAAGCCTGGAAGAAAATAGTCGACATCCACTCGCACACGCAATTCTTCAAGAAGCTCAACGACAAAAACTATCTCTTCTCAAAACTGTTGATGCTCGAACATATCCTGGCAAAGGGCTTGCAGGAAAAATAGAAGGTATTGATGAAATCGTTCGAGTAGGAACACCACAATGGCTTGCGAGTGAAGACGTTCAATGGACCTTTGATATTAAAGAAGCCACTGATGGGAGTGAAACCATCGTCGCCGTCTCAAAAGGTCAACAACTTTTAGGTTTAATTCTTATTGATGATCAAATACGAAAAAATGTAGATATTGCTCTGAATCGATTAAGAACTAATGGGTTGAACTTAAATATGTTAAGTGGAGATAGAAGGGAGGCAGTTCAACAATTAGGTGCAGAGCTTGGCTTCAAATCTAATCAAATAGCTTGGCAACTTCTACCAGAAGAGAAGCTAACAAAATTAGAAGAACTTAAGGTCAATGGATCAGTAGCCATGGTGGGAGATGGAATTAATGATGCCCCTGCACTTGCAGCTTCTGATTTGGGAATTGCAATAGGAACTGGAACTCAAATAGCTCAAGAGTCTGCCGATCTAATTTTATTAGGTGATCGTATTGAAGGCTTACCAGATGCATTGTTATTAGCTCGAAGAACAATGAGCAAGATCAAACAAAATCTATCCTGGGCATTTGGTTATAACTTAATTGCACTACCAATAGCAGCAGGAGCTTTACTACCCAAATATGGTTTATTACTCTCACCTCCAATTGCCGCACTTCTTATGGCAATAAGCTCAATAACAGTCGTACTAAATGCTCTATCTCTTCGAACAACATGAAAGGACGTTTTATTGTCTTTGAAGGTATAGATGGTTGTGGAAAGACAACTCAAATTAACGAGCTAACTACATGGTTACCTTCTAGTGGGTTAATGCCTGAAGGCACAATGTTGCACATAACCCGTGAACCAGGAGGAACTGAATTAGGTAAAGCCTTAAGACAATTACTCCTAAATCCTCCAAAAAAAATTGTTCCTGAAGCATTAACTGAATTATTGATGTATGCAGCAGATCGAGCACAGCATGTTTCAGAGATAATTCTCCCTAATTTAAACAAAGGGGATTGGATTATTAGTGATCGATTTAGTGGGTCTACACTTGCCTATCAGGGCTATGGCAGACAATTAGATCTTGATCTAATTAATCAGCTTGAAAGAATTGCAACACAAGGTTTAAATCCTGATATAACCTTCTGGCTAGACTTATCAATCAATAAAAGCATTGCAAGAAGGGCAAATTTTATCAACGATCGCATTGAAGCAGAAGGTGAAGAATTCCTAGAAAAAGTTGCATATGGTTTTAGCATTCTCGCCAAAGAACGCAATTGGATAACAATTCAAGCAGAACAAAGCAAAACTTACATATCCAAGGTAATCAAAGAACAATTAATTCATCAATTTAACTTTAACAAAAGAACTATTAATGCATAAACAACATCAACAAGAATTATTTGATGATCTAATTGGCCAAGAAACAGCCGAAGAACTTCTTCAGGCAGCTATCGCAAAAAGGCGTATAGCTCCTGCATATCTTTTTACAGGGCCACAAGGTGTAGGTCAATGTCTTGCCGCCCGACGTTTTCTCGAGGGTCTTATTACAGGTGGTACTACTTCAATTAAGGAGAGAAATCGTTTAGGGAAAATGAATCATCCTGACTTAATTTGGATAGAACCTACTTATATGAATCAAGGTGTTCTGGTTCCAAAATCTCTTGCAAAAAAAGAAGGGATCAAAAAACGAAATCCGCCCCAAATA
>CAJWIZ010000010.1 GCA_913041805.1 uncultured Prochlorococcus sp. | reverse complement strand
AAGCCTCCTTCTGGTTGCAGGAAACGATCCACTCCCTGGGATGTTAAATACAGTTCTAATCCATCTAGACCGATTAGACGAGTACGAGGAAGAAGATCATCACAAGGACCCGATCAATACTTTGGCAAAAAGTGTTCAAGCTTGTATACATCTTCTTGCTCTAGGTGGATATGGGTTGCCTATCCAAAAATGTTGCCAAAGTGGATTACCTTTAGAACCACCAATTGGTGAATGGGACTGGCGCTGCAGCCTTATCCCCGAAGCAGGCTTTGCAATTGGTTCAGTGCCAAACACCCCCATTCAACTCAATCCATCTGAATTAGCGCTTCTCCAAAGACTCCTTCATCCCAATCTTCCCAAACGCAGTGATGGGAAACTAATGGGGCCGAAAAAAGTTTGGCTTAGGCTTTTAACAGTTCTTGAATGCTGGATTGAGAATCATCTTCCAAAAAATATTAGCGCCCTCAAGATGTTACGGGAAGCAATGCTGAACTAAAAAGAGTTAAGACAATGAACAATCATAATATCAATAAAAAAAATAAGTTGAGCGATCAAAGCATTCATAAAAAAAACAGAGAATTGCTCAGAACTAGCAATAACAATGAAGACAGTGGACTACAAGTTGTACTTCAACTGAATCAATTTCGCAAACTCTGGATAGGCCAAATTTTTTCTCAATTAGCCGATAAATTCTACATAGTTTTAATGGTTTACTTAATTGCCCAGTATTGGGTAATTAGCAATCCAGACAGCAACGAAGCATTAGCAGGCGTAGCTGCTGTAATGCGAATGGATTTTCAAACTCGTGCTCAAAAGATCACACTGCTAGCAACAGGAATTTATGTAGCAAATACCATCCCAGCAATGATCTTAGGAACATTGGCAGGGGTAGGAGCAGACAGATGGCCCAAAAAGCATGTCATGGTTGCATCCAATGGCTTAAGAGCTCTTCTAGTCCTTTTAGTGCCTTTGTGCCTCTTGCCAGGACCTAACTGGTTTGGTCTCAGCTGGGGGTATTGGGCACTGGTGTTGATGACTTTTTTGGAATCAGTCCTTACCCAATTTTTTGCTCCAGCAGAACAAGCAACTATTCCCCTTTTAGTACCCAAGCAACATCTATTAGCAGCAAATTCGCTTTATCAAGCAACCAGCATGGGCGCAACAATAGTTGGATTTGCTCTTGGAGATCCAATATTGCGTCTTTTGAAGCAGTTCTTTCTTCAACTCCAAATCAGTGGAGGAGAATTTTTTCTACTTCCTATCTGTTATGGGCTTGCTGCTTTAAGCATAAGCCAAATTAATTTACAAATAGAACCCAAACCAAACCAACACAAAAGTGTTTGGGCAGAAATCAAAATTGGCTTCCAAGTACTAAAAGAGCGACCAACAATTAGACGGGCAATGCTGAACCTTGTAATTCTTTACAGCCTACTTGCTGCGCTATATGTACTAACAATAAGTCTTGCCTCCTCAATAGAAAGTCTTGGACCTACGCGTTTTGGGACATTACTTGCAACAAGTGGCTTAGGTATGGCTATAGGAGCCATCGTAATTGCACAAATCGGGAATTTTTTTAGCAGAAGAAAACTTGCGACCATTGGACTTAGCTCTATCACTTTGAGCCTGATACTTCTAGGCCATTTCAGAGGCACATTGATCTTCACTTTGATATTTTGTGGACTACTTGGCATTGGAGCTGCACTTGTAGCAATTCCGGCTCAAACGACCCTGCAAGAGGACACACCAGAAAGTCAACGAGGAAAAGTTTTTGGTCTCCAAAACAACTTAATCAACATTTCTCTTAGTCTTCCTCTTGTACTCGCTGGTACTTTGGTAAGTCAGTATGGACTAATCCCTGTCCTTTGGCTGCTAGCCACATTGGCGCTTATTGCAGCAATCCTAGAATTTCCTTGGAAACACTTCTAACTTAAAACTGCTTATTTCAATGCGGCGAGGATCTCACATCGCCTGGCTAGGCAAAAAAACACCCTTCTGTGGAAATGTTACTTATGGACTAAGCACCACAGAGGCGCTTAGAGAAAGAGGGCATCAAATAAGTTTTATTCATTTTGACAATCCAATGAGTCCTGGTGATAGCCAGACCTCTTTTTTAGCTAATGATCCTGAGGTTAGCTTGCCGTATCTGGTTAAATCTCAGGTCTACACAATTCCTTCTCCACGAGCTCAAAGAGAATTAAGAGAATCTCTAGAAAGACTCAAGCCTGATTTAGTGCATGCCAGCCTCACTTTGTCACCATTAGATTTCAGGCTCCCTGAACTCTGCCAACAAATCGGCGTCCCTCTTGTAGCGACCTTTCATCCCCCTTTTGATGCAGGCATCCGGAATCTGGCTGCAGGTACCCAACAATTGACATATCAGCTATATGCACCCTCCCTAGCTCGTTATGACAGGGTGATCGTATTCTCAGAAATACAAGCTGAATTGCTTGCAAAACTTGGCGTCAGAGAAGAGAGACTAGCTGTAATCCCTAACGGAGTGAACACAGAAGTTTGGACACCAGTCAAAGAAGATGCTTTAGGCCCTAAACAAAAAGATGTTCGCAATCGGCTAGGGCAAGAAAGAATTTTTCTATATATGGGCAGAATTGCTGCAGAAAAAAATGTTGAGGCCCTATTACGCGCATGGCGACAAGTAGATCCAAGAGGATGTCGTCTAGTTATAGTTGGAGATGGGCCACTCAAACCGACATTAGAGAACAACTCTTTAGTCACAAATGACTTTGATGTTCTCTGGTGGGGTTATGAATCAGATTTACAGACAAAGATTGCCCTTCTGCAATCCGCAGAAGTTTTCTTGTTGCCAAGCCTAGTTGAAGGACTCTCGTTATCCTTGCTAGAAGCTATGGCTACAGGCACAGCTTGTGTAGCTACAGATGCAGGTGCTGACGGAGAAGTCCTTGAAGGTGGAGCAGGGATAGTTTTAAGCACTCAAGGAGTAACAACCCAACTGCGCACACTCCTACCAGTACTTCGAGACCAACCTGTCCTAACAACTGAACTAGGTCGTCGTGCACGTTCACGTGTCTTAGAGCGCTACACGCTTACACGAAATATTGATGCTTTGGAAAAGCTATATTCAGAGCTACTTGATAGTTCTTCTATTAGGAGAATCCAGCCAACTCTCGACTCTTTTCAGCAGCTACAACAACCGCTTCCATTAAGGCGGAGCGAATCCCAGCCTTCTCAAGGTGACGTAAAGCAGTAATTGTTGTTCCACCTGGAGAGGCGACCATATCTTTCAGTTGACTAGGATGAATCTCTTTCTCCTTCAAGAGCAAAGAAGTTCCGTAAAGAGTCCTACATGCCAAGTGATGAGCCAATGCCCTAGGGAGACCAGCTGCAACAGCACCATCTGCAAGTGCTTCCGCCATAAGAGCTATATAAGCCGGTCCAGAAGAAGTTAAAGCCAGAAAAGCATCTAATTGATCTTCAGGTAAATGCAAAACTTCACTAATTGGATCAAAGATTTTATTCAACCAAAGCTGTTGATCAATATCTAATTTTTCACTACATGCCAAACCTGTTAGTCCTGCACGCACCAATACCGGTGTATTCGGCACTGCCCTTACACATACATGCTTAGAAAATATGTCAACTAAACGCTGCAGTTGAACACCGGCCAACAAAGAAATCAAAAGTGGTCTAACACTTAATTCAGGAGTCTTGATTTGGGACCAATTTTTTGCAACTTTTTCTAATTGCTGAGGCTTAACAGCTAACAACTTAATAGGAGCTTGCAAAGCCTCAACTGACACTGGGTCATCAGAGGAACAAATTTTCACTCCACTAGGCAGCTGGTCTTTAACCTGTTGAATACTCTGCTGATGCCCAACGACTCCAAATACTTCAAAAGGTTTTATGTCCCCTTTTTCGAATAAAGGCAACAAAATTGCCTGAGCCATTCGGCCTAGGCCAATAACTCCAATAGAGCAAGGCACGAAAGTTAAATAGCAGAAACCATTGATTCACCCCATTCAGGAGCAGGTGCAGGTGCAGTCTCCTTAGGAACAGCTTCTGTATCCTTATTCAAAACAGTGGAAGGTGATGCTTCTTCTTGAAATGAGTTCGTAACTGTTACACAGCTTGGCGCAAAGAGGAAAATACTTTCTCCGATTCGTTCCTGATGTCCGTCAATAGCAAAAGTTCCACCAGCCACAAAATCAACTGCCCTTTGAGCCTGATCTGGCTCCATCATGGTCAAATTCAATATCACAGTTTTACGTTCACGTAAAGCCTGAATAGCTCTAGGCATTTCATCAAAACTTCTTGGCTCCATCAAATTAACCTCAGAATTTCCTGTGGAAATCCCCGGCATACCAATCACATTGGATGATGAGAGACCATTCCCTAAATCAAAGGGAGTTGACTGGTCAAAAGGAGCTAGCTCGCTACCAATATTTCTTGAGCCTTTAGTAGAAGGGTCAAATTCATCCCCCGTCTCGTAATCAAGGTCATCAAAATCGCTTTCTAGGTAGTCGTCACCAGCAACGACAGCACGAAGACGGGAAATAAGCGACACCAGTTCAATCCTCTAAGAACAACATGGTTTAAATCGGTTTCAAACCGAATTTAGAAGCGTCTTTTGTAGGGAGACAACTAAACCCTTTACCTTAAATAGCGTTCCAAGAAGGTAGGGGCAAGGTTTTCAACCGCTTTTAGTGATATCTGTGGGACTGTTGACATGATTAGAGCGCTCACCAAACAACGAAGAACCCAGCCTCAACCAAGTCGCACCAGCTTCTAATGCTTGCTGCCAATCATTACTCATGCCCATCGAACATTCAGGAAGATTCAATTTATTTGCCAAATCACGACAATCTCTGAAAAGGGATTTCCTTTCAACTATGTCGAGGTCAATTGGGGCCATTGTCATCAAGCCAACAATCTTCAAATGATCTAATAGAGATAGCTTGGGCCAAGCTTCTATTAACTTGCTAGGAGCAAACCCTCCTTTGGTTGGGTCCTCACGAAATTTCACTTGAAGCATTATCTGAGGAGAACGTTGTTCCTCTAAAGATATTCTTGAAACCCGTTCGGCCAAGGCCACTGAATCAACTGAGTGAATAAAGTCAAAAGCTCTCACAACACTGCGTACTTTGTTGGATTGAAGACGACCGATAAAATGCCAGCGAAGATTTTTTCTTGCTTCAAGCGCCTTCAACTTCGGCAAAGCTTCTTGAAGGCGACTTTCACCGAAATCAACCTGCCCAAAATCTGCCATTGAGCTAATAGAAATAGAGGGTTGACCCTTGCTAACAGCTAGCAATTTGACATTTGCAGGCAAACAAGCAGCAATCTCCTTAAATCGCTCTGAGAACATCAGTGAATCTCAAATAAAAGTCTGATGAAACAATTCCTGCCACCTTTCCTTATCAGGAGAGTCATCTCTTCGACAACGAGACAAATGTATTTCTGCATGATGTCGCGCATCCAAATATGGAATCACTTCAAACTGAGCACCCCTAGGTTGAAGGGTGACTAAAAAAAACATTTTCTGTGCATATAACGTTGCATATACATCTCTACCTTCTCCAGCTGGGGCTACCAGGTAAAGCATTCCAAAAGTCGGGTGATTGAGATAACGCTCAGCACTCACCTTGCAAGAACTATATTTCTATAAAGCACCGTACTTCCAACGCAGGCCAAGTACCAACAACAAGAGAAAACTAGCGACAATATTCAGAAAAGATATTCTTTCTTTTAAGGTTGTTGTGGGCCTGAAATGATCAGGAGGGAGCCAAAAACCACCTCTAGCAACCAATGCATCAGCTCCTTGCTCAGCTCTTAGAAGAATATTTGCCAATAATCTCTCAGCCACCGAAATCACAAGGTTCAAAGTGGCTTTAAAGCCAAGTCGTCTTAAATTGACAGTCCTTGACGCTAAAGCTCGTAAAAGATTTTGAAACTCTTCCTGAACCAAAGGCAAGAACCTCAATGACAAAAGGAGCTGAAAACTAATTCGATCAACCGGCAACCCAAACCATGCCAGTGGAGACATAAACCAACGCAATGTCCAAACCAAATCCTCAGAGGAGGTGGTAAGTAACATCAAGTTGACACTATGAATAACTGTAAATATCAACGTAGAAGTATTCAGTCCTAATTCTGCTGAACGGCGATCAATAACCAAGGGCCCTAAGGCTATATTTCCCAAATTCAATGGCCCAATTTCAAAAAGATTCCATGAACGAGTCAACACAAAAGCATTAGGTAACTCTTGGGGAGAACGAACAGCCAAAGTTGCAGGGGGCTCCCCCGTGGGCAATAACATTGCTAACACCCCAACCACAGCAGCTAGAACTATTACCAAGCAACAAGAACGCCACCAAATCCTTAAAGGAAGCCAGCTAAATAGAGTCAAGAAAAGAAGAGCAACTACCAGCCCAACCCTCCAAAGAGGTCCTGCCAGGACAGGGGTTAGCAAGAACATCGCGACCCAAGCCATCTTTAATCTTGGATCAAGTTTTCGCAACCACCCTGACCTACCAGCGACAAATTGCCCAATTGGAATCTTTCTAAGCCAATCCATGACTTAATTAAGACTTACTTTGTTGCTTCGCTAAATCTCTTTCAGCATCTCTCTGCTGCTTCCCTCGCCAGAACAACTTAAGAGGGGTTCCATCAAAACCCAAACCTTCTCTTAAGTGCCTTTCTACATATCGACGATATGTGTCACCAAATAGCTTGGGATCGTTCACAAACATAGTGAAACTTGGCGGCCGATTGGCAACTTGCGTTCCGTAATAAAGGCGCCCCTGTCGTCCTCCTCTTGTCGTTGGAGGGCTTCGCCAACTTAAAGCCTCCTTAAGCACTTCATTTACGACAGAAGTACTGACGCGTCTTCGATGTTGTTCAACTGCAATATTTGCTAAGGCAAAAATACTTTCGACTCGTTGTCCTGTAAGTGCAGATGTGAAAAGCATTGTTGCCCAATCCAGAAAATAAAGTTTTGCACGAAGTTCCTTTTCAACCCGTGACATAGTGTGACTATCTTTTTCTACTGCATCCCATTTATTAACCACCAACACACAAGCACGACCTGCTTCTTCAATCCGACCAGCAAGTCGTTGGTCTTGCTCTGTCACGCCATCAAGAGCATCAATTACAAGAACACATATATCACTACGTTCAATCGCCTTAAAGCTTCTATTTATGCCAAAGAATTCTGGGCCATAGTTAACACTGCGACGCCTACGAATTCCCGCTGTGTCAATCAATTTCCAAGCTTGACCTTGACGCTTCAAATTAGTATCAATAGTGTCACGAGTAGTACCTCGAATAGGACTAACTATTGCCCTCGGTTCTCCACAAATAGAGTTTAAAAGGCTTGATTTTCCAACATTCGGCCTGCCAATAATCGCCATCTGAATAGGTTCTGCCTCATCATCTTCCAACAATTTTGGTGGCAAAAGAGAGACAACAAGATCGAGCAAATCACCTGTACCGGCACCATGAATTGCTGAAATCGGATATGGCTCTCCTAAGCCAAGCCGCCAAAATTCAGCAGCCATAGCAAGACCCTGTTCAGGTGACTCACATTTATTGACGGCCAGCAAAGACTTGCAAGGATGTGATCTCAACCATTGAGCAATAGCCTCATCAGAAGCTGTTACGCCCTGTTGTCCATCAACAATTACTAAAGCTACCGCTGCCTCTGCAAGGGCCAAGTTGGCTTGCTCACGTATTTCTGGAAGGAATTCACTATCGTCATCAAAAACTAACCCACCAGTATCTACAACCCTAAATTCTCTATCTCTCCAAAAGCCATCTTGATAGTTGCGATCTCTAGTCATGCCAGGCTTGTCATGGACAATTGCCTCTCGACTCTGACAAAGACGATTTACCAACGTAGACTTACCTACATTTGGTCGCCCAATAATGGCGACGACAGGACGCGCCAAGTTTCTTAAGCATCTTTCAGGTCTTCAACCTACAGAATCACAGAGCCAATTTATTCATCTTTATTAGTTTAAGAATCAAATAATTATGCGAATCAATCCTCTTTGAATAGAAAGTCAATGTTTCCGAATAGTTTAAACAAAGCTTTTCAATGGAAGTAGCAACGCAAAACTACTGGACTGGCAAGTCACCGGGATGCCCTGCAACAGGATCAATTGGAGGAGAAAACAACTCAGGCAAGGGTCCTTCTTCAAGCAGTTCTTCCCCTCGTGTCTCCATCCAAGCCAACAACCAATTTACGGCTGTAGCACGCCTAGTACGACGAGGATAAAGCTCACCAATTCGATATCCTTTGAAACTTAACCGCTGCTTCAGCAATTGCTTGTATTCCTTTGGTATAGACCTAGTTAGGTTTACAGAGGCTTTTCTATGAGCAATAACTTCAGGTGCCATTGGAAAAGTATTGCGCCAGTCAATGGGCGTATCCTTTCCTGCCACCCAGACCTCTTCAGTAGATTCTAAAGATTCATAGCCAAGCCTTTCCCACACCAATCTGGCGACAAATCGGTCAGTAATTCGATCAGAGAGGATCTCAAGCAAGAGAATTCTGCTCAGAGGCCACTTTGAAATAAGCGAACTCATAAGGTCCCAGTCAAAGTAACTTTCATCAATCTTTTGTTGCTGACATTTAAGCTCATCACAGCTTTCAAAGCATCATCAGATCTGCAGCATGACAAAGCCTCTCCCACTACTAACCATTCAAGGGAGAGGTATAACAAGAACACTAAATTCACGAGTTTTGCAATCACCTCTTGCTGGTGTCAGTGACCAGATATTTAGACAACTCGTTCGACGATGGGCACCAGAAGCATTGTTGTTTACTGAAATGGTCAGTGCTAGCGGTCTAAAGCGTGGACATGGCGACTACAAAGTAGAAGAATTATCTGAGGAGCCAGGTCCTATCGGAGTACAGCTTTTTGACCATCACCCTGAAGCAATGGTCGAAGCTGCTCTTAGAGCAGAGGCATGTGGTGCGTTTTTAATCGATATCAATATGGGTTGCCCAGTAAAAAAAATCACGAAGAAAGGTGGAGGAAGTGGTCTTTTATCAGAACCTGAACTAGCTGAAAGAATAGTTAGCCAAGTTGCAAATGCAGTGCAGATTCCTGTAACAGTTAAGACCCGTCTTAGCTGCCACGAAGGAGGAGGCATCGATCCAGTGAACTTCGCTTTACGTTTACAAAATGCTGGAGCTCAACTCCTAACATTGCATGGCCGTACTAAGGCACAAGGATTTTCTGGACATGCGAATTGGGTAGCCATCTCACAAGTAAAAAATGCCCTAAAAATTCCAGTTATTGCCAACGGTGATGTAGGAAATGCTAAAGATGCCTTTAAATGTCTTGATATCACCAGAGCTGATGGCGTAATGATTGGACGTGCCAGCCTTGGTGCTCCTTGGGTAGTAGGCCAAATCGATTCTGCCTTACAAGGTAAAGAAGCAATACGTACTCCAAACCCCAAAGAAAGAGTTGGTTTGGCTCTCGAACAATTAGAAGGTCTACTTGAAAGCAAAGGAGATCATGGTCTACTGATTGCGCGCAAACATCTAAGTTGGACATGCAAAGGTTTCCCAGGAGCGAATAATCTGCGTTACTCCTTGGTGCGTGCACAAACACCGCTAGAAGCAAAAACCCTTCTAAAAGAACAACTAACAATACTGAGCTAAAGCAAAAGCAAAAGCTTCACAACTACTGTCGCCAAATTCATATAAGACATAATGAATATGATTTATCAAGGCAAAACATCTGGCCAACCCAGACGAATAAGCAATAAAGAAAAATATGGTTTGATCGTTTGGTTCACATGACAAGCCATCATGACTTGTTCATCCAAAAATCCAATTCTTTGTGCAAAAAGGGACTTTTCTAATAGCCCTTTCTTCTCTAACAAGGGTCTAACCCAAGTCCAACGACTACCTAATTTCATCAACACAAGTACTTTCTGAGAATGAGCGGCATCATCAAGGAGTACCTCTAAACTTTCTGAGTCGTTAGGTGTTGGCAAAATAAGTAGCTGATCATTTTGCAAAGCCAAAGGCCATGCTCCAGCAGCAGCAGCAGCAGAAAAAGCAGTCACCCCAGGAATCAACTTGACCGGGCATTCAGGATGATTGGACTTGATGTATAGCAGCACATACGAAGCACTCGCGAATAAGGAGACATCACCTTGACAAAGGAAAGTGACCTCTTCTCCCTCTTGAACCAAAGAGACCAATCTTTCACTAGCCTCTTTCCATGCATGTTGCCGTGGCTCTGATTCGCTAACCATTGGGAAGAAGAGTGGCAAACGTTTTTTCCCTTCTTCTATCCATGAAGCAACAATCTTTTCTGCTATCCCCTCTCCTCCTCTACTAGAAACTGGATATGCAATCCATGTCGCTTTTTGAATTGCCTCTACAGCTGCAAGCGTCACCAAGGAAGGGTCACCTGGACCAACGCCTACTAACGTCAAGGATGGTAATGACATAAGACTAGCTATGCATTCTTGGTGCAAGATGTAGTTCGGAAAGAATTTCAGCTTCTATCTGAGCCAACTCCTTCAAACGAGTTTCAATGACTATTCGATCAAAACGATCAACTGCAAGTTTCCAATAAATCCCAAAATGACGAGCTTCACTTTCAAGCAAATCTCGATACAAATTTGCCAAGCCAAGATCCGGACTATGGTCAGCAAGCAAAGCCATCCTTTCGTGACTTCTTGCTTCTATCAAACCAGCCACTAAAAAACCATCAAGCATTCTTTCAGGTTCAATTTTTCTGATGTTTTTAGCTAAGACTGTTCCGTAAGGAGGAGCTGGCAAAGGTTCTAAATAATGTCCTCTTGATTTAAGAAGTTCTACAACCTTCTCAAAATGCTCCAACTCCTCTCTCACTAATGGACTAAGCACTTCAGCAAGACCAGGCTCACACAAATAACGAAACATCATTTGAAGAGCTGCACCTGCGGCTTTTCTCTCGCAATTTGCATGGTCTATGAGTAGATCTATTGGATTAGCTATCGCTTGTTGTAACCATGCATCACTAGTTGCACTAGTCAACCATCTAATTCTTCCAAAAGAACGAGCATTTGAGCTTGTAAAAGTCATTTAGGTTCCTTCATCTTCACTCAGATAATCCACAATCCCTTCAAAAGCAAGGTGATAGCTCATCACACCAAATCCACTAACAACACCCACTGCACGATCGGAGAGAAATGAATTATGCCGGAACTCCTCCCTTGAATAAGTATTGCTCAGATGCAACTCAACGTAGGGGATCCCAGCACCTAATAAAGCATCCCTTAAAGCCACTGATGTATGCGTATAGGCCCCTGCATTAATAAGGATCGCATCCACTTTTCCAATCGCCTGATGAATACGATCTACTAGAGCACCTTCACAATTACTTTGAAAGCAATCGAGCTTGACTCCTGCTTCCTTGGCCTTTTCCTCCAAAGCAAGCTCTATGGAATCAAGAGTGATAGATCCATATATCGAGGGTTCTCTCTGACCTAAAAGATTGAGGTTTGGACCATTGATAAGGAGTAAATGCATCAACCTCTATATCAAAAATACTGTAATGATCGTATCCATCCCTAGCAACAACGCCCAGCAAATCAAGAGATTCCTGGACCATTAACTGTTAATGTCACTTTGTGGTTCGGGTCGGTGCCCGAGTGGTTAATGGGGGCGGACTGTAAATCCGCTGGCTCTGCCTACGTTGGTTCAAATCCAACCCGGCCCACCTTCCACACGCCCTTGTAGCTCAGCGGTAGAGCACTCCCTTGGTAAGGGAGAGGTCCCGGGTTCAAGTCCCGGCGAGGGCATGAGCCCAGACCTCTCCCAAGAGGAAGAACCTCCGGCACCAGAGGTTCATAAAGACAAAAAGTGAGCTTCTACTTTTTTGTTCACCTTTGCTCTACTTGCACCTCCTCTGGATGAAGCATCTGTAACTGATGCTGCTCCTAAAACGTCAAATCTTCAAAAAGTGACAGTAACT
>CAJWIZ010000009.1 GCA_913041805.1 uncultured Prochlorococcus sp. | reverse complement strand
ATTCAAATCCCTTTTAAACCAATGGATTTCACTCAAGTAGTGTAGTCGGCATTAATACGCACATATTGAGCTGACATATCACACCCCCAGGTTTTAGCAACACCAGAACCAGAACCTACAGATAAAAGAATTGGAATTAAGTCATCAAGCAAATATTCACCATCTATTCTCTCCTGGATATAGGTTGAAACAATTTTTCTATCAAAATCTATAGGCTCTCCATTCTTCATCAATTGGTAAGGACCAAGCCAAAGCGAAATCATATTTGCATCAAAAGCAACACCTGATCTTCCAGCCGCTGCAACTATGCGACCCCAATTAGGATCACAACCATGAATAGCTGTCTTAACTAAAGAAGAGCTACAAATTGTACGAGCAATTTTTTTTGCATCAGCATCAGTATCAGTTCCTTTCACTTTTACCTCGAATAAGCAATTAGCTCCCTCACCATCTCTAGCTATAGATTTAGCAAGATGTTCTGCGACGAGTCTTAAACCATCTTCCAAACAATTGATATGTTGCAAATTCAAAGGTGAGCCTGCCGCAAAAGCCAAGCAAGTGTCATTCGTGCTGGTATCTCCATCAACAGTGATCGAATTAAAAGAAGACTCAACAACTCTCCGCACCATCTCCAACCATATTTCAGACGGAATACCTACATCACAACTAATAAAAGCAAGCATTGTTGCCATATTGGGATGAATCATTCCAGATCCTTTTGCTATTCCTCCAATCCGCACACGGCGTCCATCAATATGCGCTTCATAAGCAATTTGCTTCTCTCTTAGATCAGTGGTCAAGATTGCATTTGCTGCAGCCAACCCGCCTTCGTCACTGAGGCCGCTAATTAAAGGGTCTAATCCTGCAATCAAATTATCTAATGGTATTAATTCCCCAATTACACCAGTCGAGCAAATCAATATCTCATTTTCTCTTACCCCAAGCTTCTCAGCCAGAGCTTTAGTTGCACAAAGACTATCCTTCAAACCACGTTCACCAGTACAAGCATTAGCTTGTCCCGAATTGATCAAAACTGCCCTCGCATGTCCTTTATTAGTTCTCAGGCGATCACTGCATAAATCAACACATGCAGCACGAACCAAAGAACGTGTAAACGTTCCCGCACAAACGGCACCTTCTGGTGCAAGCAATAACGCCAAATCTAACTTGCCTGAAGATTTCAAGCCTGCTTTAATTCCAGACGCACTAAAGCCAGAAGGCATGGTTATGCCGCCTGGGATAGGAGACCATAGAGAAGTGGCCGAAAGGCTCAAATCTTTTAAAAACAAATCACTTCTTACTTATAATGCGGCATGAAAGGTGAAATCCACAATCAAAATTCCTTACGTTGGCATGGAACACAACGCCGCATTGGAATTACAGGTGGCATCGCAAGTGGTAAAAGCAGTGTTGGAAAATTTCTGAAAGAAGTCAAAGGATTCCCAATTCTTGATGCAGATGTATATGCACAAGAAGCACTAGCCCCAGACACAAAATTAACCAAGACTATTCTAAAAAAATATGGGGATGTCATCCGAGATCACCTTGAAAAAGAAAAACCCACTATCAATCGCTCAGCATTAAGCAAAATTATTTTTGCTGATTTAAAAGAGCGCATATGGCTTGAGAAACTCATTCATCCGGTAGTTCAAGAGAGGCTTAAACAAGAACTAAACAAAAGAAAACAAGCACCTGTTTTGGCTCTAATAATCCCACTTCTTTTTGAAGCTAAAATGACAGCATTTTGCAGTGAAGTTTGGGTAGTCAATTGTGATGAAGCCCAGCAATTCGAAAGATTAATGCAACGGGATCGACTCACTGCAAGAGAGGCCAAGCTAAAAATTCAAGCACAATGGCCACTAGAATCAAAAATACATTTTGCTGATATAGTTATCAACAATAAAGGAGGCTTAGAGGATTGGCTACCAGAAGTAGATAAGCTCTGCTAGTAAATCTACACCTTCAGTTTTTTCATCAAAATCTGATTCGCCAACTTAGGATCAGCTTTTCCACCTGTTTTTTTCATTAATTGACCAACAAAAAATCCTTGCAACTTAGTCTTACCATCTCTAAATGCCTGTACCTCGTCAGGATGATCAGCAAGCAATTCATCAACAAGCAAGTCAATAGTTTGAGGGTCACTAATCATTCCCAACCCTCGTTCCTTCACAATCTCCTTAGGGGAGCCACCTTGACTCAACAATTCAGGCAATAGCTCCTTAGCAATCTTTCCGCTAATCGTACCTGCATCAATCATCTGAATCATTTCTGCTAATTGTTCTGGTCGAAACATGACCTGGGAATAGCTCAACCTCTTTGCATTGACATAGGCAGCAATATCACCTGTAATCCAATTAGAAGCTGCTTTGGCATCTACACCTACTCCTACAACCGTCTCAAAATACTGAGCCATTGATAGTTCATCAGTTAATACACGTGCGTCATAAGCTGAAAGCCCCAATTCATCGGCATAGCGATGACGTTTAGCTGCTGGCAATTCAGGTAATTCATTAAACCAACGATCACGCATATCTTTACTAACTTCGATAGGACCTAAATCAGGATCAGGAAAATAACGATAATCGCTACTCCCTTCTTTTGAGCGCATGCTCTTAGTTACTTGTTTCCCTTCATCCCACAATCGTGTTTCTTGAACAACGTTTTGACCGCCTTCATAAGCCCGTATTTGACGGTGAATCTCATGATCACAAGCCTTTTGTATCGCAGAAAAAGAATTCATATTCTTAATCTCAACTTTTGTTCCAAATGGAGAATTTGATCCGCGCCTAACAGAAATATTTACGTCACAACGTAATGAACCCTCCTGCATATTGCCATCAGACACTCCTAAATAACGCATAATTCGACGAATCTCTGACGCATATTCCGAAGCTTCCCTACCTGTTCGCAAGTCAGGCTTACTAACTATCTCAGCCAATGCTACTCCTGCTCTGTTGTAATCAACTAACGAGTGCGTTGAACCAGCTAGTCGGTCACTTCCTGCATGTACTAACTTTCCCGCATCTTCTTCCATATGAAGACGCTCTATACCAATTTTTTTTAAATAGGTTTCCTTACCTTTTTCTGCAATCTCAACCTCAATCCATCCATCTTCAGCGATCGGTTCATCAAACTGAGAAATCTGATAATTCTTCGGCAAATCTGGATAAAAATATTGTTTTCGGTCAAATTTACTGTGCTCAGCAATTTTCAAATTCAATGCCATAGCAGCTTTAACTGCATACTCAAGAACCTTCTTATTCAGTACTGGAAGAGTTCCTGGAAGTCCACACACAATTGGATCAATATGTGTGTTCGGCTCATCACCGAATGCAGTAGAGGCTGCAGTGAAGATCTTGCTATTAGTACCAAGCTGTACATGGGTCTCTAAACCTATTACGGCTTCCCAACCAGCATCAGACTTTTGCATCACCATCTGAATAGATTTACAAATCCTATGGAAGAACCTGCCGACCAACATCGGCAAGTTGAACTAAAACACTAAAGAGGGTACAAAAAAAAACAACGCGATGGCTTCTTCAGCCACACAACCATTACTAATCATCGGTGGAGGATTAATCGGTCTGGCTATAGCTTATGAATTAGCTAAAAAAGGCCGCAAAGTTGAAATTCTCAGCCGCAATAGAAGTGAAGCAGCAGGATTCGTTGCAGCAGGTATGCTTGCGCCGCATGCTGAAGGTCTCCAAGGCAGCCTTCTTCAACTAGGTCAATTAAGCCAAAATTGCATTCCAACATGGGTTCAGGCAATTGAAAAAGACAGTGGGGTCAACTGTGGATTAAAAAACTGCGGAATAATAGTCCCATTTCACTCAGCAGATGAAAGGGATGCACATTCCTCTTCCTCTTTTGGCCAAATACTTACGCGCAATGAACTAGAGCTAGAAGTACCTGGCCTAGATCCAGCCTGGCAAACTGCTCTTTTATTCAATCAAGATGGACAAATAGATAATCGTCGTCGACTAATGCGAGCTCTCGAGAAGGCTTGCGTCAGCTTAGGAGTGCACTTTCAAGAAGGCGTACAAGTCATAGATGTAATAACAGAGGAAGAAACATTTAAAGGAGTACACATCCTCAACGCAGAAGGCAAAGTCGAAGTGCAACACAGCGATGAAGGAGTTTTATGTAGTGGAGCTTGGAGTAGTCAAATCTTTCCAAGGATCCGGATTTTTCCTGTAAAAGGACAAATGCTTTCGCTTCAAGGACCTAAAGCCGCACTGCGCAGAATCATTTTTGGACCAGGGACATACCTAGTACCAAGAGATGACGGTCTCATTATCGTTGGAGCCACTAGTGAAAAGGATGCAAAATTTCAAACAGGATTAACTCCCGCTGGTCAGCACGAACTACATAAAGGGATACAAAATCTACTTCCAAAAGCAAATCACTGGCCTCAAATGGAAAGGTGGTGGGGTTTCAGACCATGCACACCTGATGAAGGACCTTTGTTAGGAGCTTCATCAGTACAAGGTCTCTGGCTAGCAACAGGTCATCATCGAAACGGAGTCCTACTTGCAGCAATTACAGCTGAATTAATCGCAAAATGTATATGTAACATCCAATTAAATACTAGAGAAAATCAACTCCTCCAAGAATTCAATTGGAATCGTTTTCAATAGCAATAATATAAATATTTTTTTACTATTTTCAAAAACTTATTATTAACAAATAAGCAATTCGAACAAACTCAATAGTCAACTCTCAACTCTCCAAATTTGGTCTGAAGGGGTCCAATCATTTATCTCTGAAGATTGGAACCAAAGATCTATTTCAAACGCTGCTGTTTCAGGTCCATCAGACCCATGAATCACATTACGCCCAATATTCACAGCCAAATCACCTCGTATCGTCCCAGGATTAGCTTCTAATGGTTTTGTAGCACCAATAAGGTTACGAGCACTAGCAATCACTCCATCACCTTCCCAAACCATGGCAACCACTGGACCACTAGTAATAAAGTCCACCAGACCTGAAAAAAAAGGTCGTTCTCGATGAACTCCATAGTGCTTTTCCGCTAAATCGCGACTAGGTGTAACTTCTTTGAGAGCAACTAATTTGAATCCTTTACGTTCAAAACGTCCCAAAATTTCACCAATCAAGCCTCTTTGAACGCCGTCAGGCTTGATCGCAACAAAGGTCCTTTCGGCAATCATGAAACTCAAAACTTAGAATTAGGCCATCGTCATCCGCGAACTGCCTTCTTGGCAAGTCTTGCAAATGCAAAACATACAAATTTAATTTGATCACATACTCTGCATCTACAGTCCAGCAAATATTGACAATCGAATCTGCTTTAAAGACCTTGACAAAAACCAACGTCCCACCCAATACAAACGATTGGTCTGTCGAAGACAGTTCAGTTTTATATGGCTTAAATCGATGGGGCGAAAACTATTTCTCAATCAACCAAAAAGGACACATCAATGTGAGCCCAAAAGGTAGTAACAATAAAAAAATTGACCTAATGGATCTAGTCCAAGAATTAGAAAGTAGAAATCTCAAACTCCCTTTATTGATTAGATTTGACGATATTTTAGAAGATAGGCTAAACCGACTCCACGAAGCATTCCAACAAGCTATCAATCAATACAAGTACAAGGGAAAATATCAAGGTGTGTTCCCAATTAAATGCAATCAACACAGGCATGTAGTCGAAGAATTAATGACCTGTGGGCGACATTGGAACTTCGGACTAGAAGCAGGTAGTAAAGCCGAACTACTGATCGCTCTTTCTTTAATCCAGGATTCCAAAGCTTTACTAATTTGTAATGGTTACAAAGACGAACGTTACATAGAGACAACCATTCTGGCTCGACAGCTTGGACGTCAACCAATAGTAGTTATTGAACAAACGACTGAAGTGCAAAGAATTATTCAAGCTAGTCGCAATATAGGTGCAGCCCCACTGATCGGGATACGAGCAAAGCTTTCTAGTAGAAGTAGCGGGCGATGGGGAGCTTCAGTTGGTGCAACAGCTAAATTCGGCCTCTCAATTCCAGAAATCCTTACGACTGTTGAACAATTGCGCAGCGCCAATCTTCTTAATGATTTACGACTATTACATTTTCATGTCGGTAGTCAAATTAATGACATCGCCATTCTTAAAGATGCCTTACAAGAAGCAGGGCAGATTTACATAGAATTAAATCGTCTAGGAGCACCCATGCAATATCTAGATGTAGGTGGTGGCTTAGGCATCGACTATGATGGAAGTCAAACATCAACAGAAGCTTCTACAAATTATTCTCTGCAAAACTATGCAAATGATGTAGTTGCAACAATCAAAGAATGTTGTGAAGCTAATAGTATTAGAGTGCCAACTTTAGTGAGTGAAAGTGGTCGTGCTATTGCAAGTCACTTCTCAGTTTTAGTATTCAATATACTTAGCAAAAGTGTAGTTCCTGCCAAAATTCCTTCAATCAAAGAAAATGAGCCTCTAATAATTCGTAATTTACGTGAAACGTTGGCATTAATAAAAAAGATTTCCAAAAACACTGAAGTAAATAGCTCACAATTACAAGAGTCATGGAACGATGCAATTAAGTTTCAAGATGACGCATTAAGTGCATTTCGTCTTGGCTATCTTGGTTTATCAGAAAGAGCTATGGCTGAGCAATTAACATGGGCCTGTGCAAAAGAAGTAGTAGAACGACTATCAAGCTGTAGTCTTATACCAGAAGATCTGAAAACACTACGCTATAGACTTGCAGGAACATATTATGCAAACCTATCAATATTTCGCTCAGCACCAGACACTTGGGCAATAGATCAACTTTTTCCAATCATGCCTATACACCGGTTAAACGAAGAGCCTAAACAGTTAGGACATTTTGCAGATCTCACCTGCGATTCTGATGGGAAGCTTACAAGATTTATAGACAATGGACAAATCAAGCCTCTACTGGAGCTCCATGAATTAAAGCCAAACGAACAATACGTTATCGGAATGTTCCTAGGGGGCGCCTATCAAGAAGTAATGGGCAATCTACACAACTTATTTGGCAGTACAAACTCAGTACATCTCCGTCTAACGAAAGATGGTGGATATACTTTGGATCACGTAGTTCGAGGCAACACAAAAGCAGATGTCCTTGAAGCAATGGAACACGATCCAGAGGCTTTACTAGAGCGACTACGAATAGCTAGTGAAAAGGCTATCCAGTCAGGCAACTTAAAAATTGGAGATGCGCAACGATTAATGGACCATCTTGAAACAAGTTTAAGACAAAGTACTTACTTGCATGAATGAAATCAAGTCAAAGTAGATAGCAATTTCTGATGCGCAAAATTCAATGCATCGTTTAGTTCTTTAGCATTACGACCTCCTGCTTGAGCCAAATTAGGCCTTCCTCCTCCACCTCCTCCACAAAGTTTAGCTATTTCACCTATAAATTTTCCTGCTTGCAACCCAGCAGCAATAACCCCTGATCCAAACGCAGCCACAAGAATCACTTTATTTTGATCATTTTGATCTGGTACACCTCCAAAAATTATCGCAGAGTTCTCACCCAAATGATCAGCAAGGCCCTTAGCAGCAACTTGAAGAGCACCTCCGTCTATTCCGTCTATACGTTTTACGAGAAATTGTCTATCCCCGATAGAAGTTGCTTGACTTGCGAATGACAAAGCCTTGAGAGAAGCCAATTCTTGATGAGCCACTCTCAGAGTCTTTTGAATAAGCTTCACTTCATCCTGAAGGGCCACAACTCTCTCTACAATTTCTGATGGCTGAGCCTTAAATCGTTCACCCAATTGCTTGACTACTGAATCTCTTTCATTCAAATAGTCCAATATTGACGGGCCTGAAACCGCCTCAATGCGACGAATGCCGGAAGCAATTCCACTCTCAGAAACAATCTTAAATGAGCCAATTTCAGCAGTATTTACAACATGTGTACCACCACATAACTCCATAGAAACTCCTGGAACATCAACAACACGCACAACTGCACCATACTTCTCACCAAACATGGCAACAGCTCCTTTCGATTTTGCATCCTCAAGTGACATTTCACGAATTTGCAGAGCATGCGCTTCACAAATCCAACGATTGATCAATTGTTCAATCTGTTCTAATTCAATTAACGTCAGTGCTCGAGAAACATGAAAGTCAAAACGTAATCGATCAAAACTCACTAATGATCCAGCCTGAGAAATTCCAGAATCAACAACTTCCTTCAAGGCTGCTTGCAATAAATGTGTGGCAGTATGATTCGCTTGAGCACGTCGTCGAGACATTCGATCAACTCGACTTTGTACTGTATCTCCAATAGCTATGGCACCAGTACTGATACAGCCACAATGAACAAAAATGTTGCGGTTACGAGTCACAGTATCAACATGAATCAAGCCTCCCTCAACATTTAAATCACTACTGACCATCACGCCGCAATCACCAATCTGACCACCACCTTCTCCATAAAAAGGAGTGCTATCAAGAGCTATTTGAACAACGTCTCCAGCCGAAGCTCGTGTCGCAGATTCACCATTAACTACAAGTCCAGTAACAACTGAACAGTGCTCTAGTTGGTCATACCCAAGAAAACTGGTTTTCTCCAAGTCTTGTGCCATTCGATCAATCGCATCTTGAAATGTAAGGTCAATACTTACACTTGCTGCCTTGGCACGTTGACGTTGTGCTTTCATAGCCTTCTCAAAGCCATCAATATCAACAGCAAGACCATGCTCTTGAGCTATCTCTTCCGTAAGCTCTAAGGGAAAGCCATATGTGTCATATAAGTCAAAGGCTTGCTCTCCAGTAATTTGACTCGGATGAGTTGCAAGTAATCCTGCTAACAACTTCTCACCTCTCTCAAGTGTTTCCAAAAAACGTGCTTCTTCCCGCCGTAGTTCTTGCAAGATAACTTCACGCCGTTCTAGCAATTGTGGAAACACCGAATGCATTAAATTAATTACTGTTTTACCCATTTCCACTAGAAATGGTTGCATAATCCCAATAAGACGTCCATGTCGAACAACTCGACGTAGTAATCGACGTACAATATATCCACGGCCTAAGTTACTTGCAGTAACTCCATCACATATCAAATGAGTAATTGCTCGACTATGATCAGCAATAACTTTTATAGAGGTTTTTAACTTATCATCTACCTCTGCATAGTTAATTTCAGCTAAAGATGCAGCCTTTTTAATCAAAGGATAAATCAGATCTGTTTCAAAATTATTTGGCACCCCCTGCAAAATTTGCGCCATTCTCTCGAGACCCATACCTGTATCAATATTGCAATTTTCTAACGGCGTTAAATTACCATCCGCATCACGGTTGTACTGCATAAAAACCAAGTTATAAAACTCGATAAATCGAGTGTCATCATCAAGATCAAGTTCTTCATCTCCTAATTCAGGTTTGAAGTCGTAATACAGCTCTGAGCAAGGCCCACATGGTCCAGTAGGCCCAGAAGACCAAAAATTATCAGCTTCATCCATCCGTATGATCCGGTGAGGTTTCACGCCCACCAAGTCACGCCAAATCAGTTCTGTTTCATCATCTTCTCGAAACACACTAACCACAAGATGTTTGGGATCTAATCCAAAAACTTCCGTACTAAGTTCCCAAGCCCACTGAATCGCTTCCGTCTTGAAGTAATCACCAAAAGAGAAGTTGCCGAGCATCTCAAAAAATGTTTGATGCCTCGCAGTACGACCAACATTCTCAATATCATTAGTTCGAATACATTTCTGACTAGTTGTTGCTCGAGGTGCTGGACGTTCTTGTTGCCCAAGAAATACAGGTTTAAAAGGCAACATTCCCGCAATCGTTAGAAGAACCGTCGGGTCATCCGGCACTAAAGACGCACTAGGGATAACCTGATGATCTCGTTCAGCATAAAAAGCTAAAAACGCATTCCTTATTTGCTCTCCAGTACGTAGTTGAGACATATCAATAAAGGACTGATCTTGCGAAAGTCATAACTCAATTAAGCAGGGATCAGGGCTAAAAACCATGATCACCTATAAGGATGAAAAGAAGTTAATAATCATCCCACTAACTCTAGACAAAAGGAGCACCCTCAATTGTCTGCTCCATTTCGACTTACTTAAGAGCAATATTGATGTAATGATGCTCAACAACCTTTCTCGATCTAAAGCGACCCCAAAGAAGCTATCTCATCAGCTTTTTAGCCAAAAATTGCTTAACTAGACTATGCCAATCAAGAAATAAACCTTCAACGAGATGACGAGCAAGCTCATCTGCTGGCATCATTGGTAATGGAACCCCTCTGGTGGTTGATGCTGGTGATCAGCAACAGACACCAACTTCAAGGAACCCAAGTGATGAATTCCGCGTCGCGGCCATGAGCCTGCTGCACGCTACCTGGCTTCCCGCCATTCGTACTGCGTCCAGTTCTGGTCGACCAGCACTTCTTGTGTGGGCAGACACTTGGAAAGTTGCAGCACCAACTGGTCCAGGAGCGACTCCTGCGATACACCCTTTCACGCTTGATCCTCAGGATCTACGTATATGGCTGAAAGAAAAAAATTTATTACCTGACGACATCATTGATGCAACTGCCTGTCTCACACTTCCTAGTAGAACTTTAACCATCAAATCTAAAGCAAAAAATTCAAAGGATAAGTCAACAAGTGATGAGTTAATCCAATCAGAATGGACGGGACTACCTTTACAAGCTGGGGAACCAATTCCCAAGCAATGTGAATGGTGGCCATGGCAAGTCCAAGGACTTGCGATCGAGCCTGCTGCTGCAACTGCCTGGCTTTCCAAGTTACCTCTTTCAGGAGAACATTCTGATCTCGGAGACGAGCTTCGCTGGTGGAGTCACCTCCAACGATGGGCTCTAAGTATCATTGCTCGTGGACGTTGGCTACCACAAGTTGAATTAAGTAAAGGCAACGGCTATCCACATAGAGCTCGATGGGTACCACTGCTAAATCGGGAAGATGATCGACAAAGATTGGAAGAGCTAGCTGCCCGATTACCACTAGTAGCAACATGTGCCTTACCGTGGCGAGAACCCACTGGAAAAAGAAGTAATCGAACAACTCGACTACGACCAGAAGTGATGAGAGTTACTAATCCAGTAGCTTCCTGTAGACCTCGCAGTGGTCGTCTTAGAGTCGCCAATCTTCTAGGTGAACTGGTAGATGCGCAACTAAGAAAAGACTTTGAAGTAAACACAAACCAACTAGATCCACTACTAGCAACATGGCAGGAAGCACTTGGATCCAACAATGGCGTCATAACCCTGCCTGATGAAGAAGTAGAACGTCTTGCAACAGCAAGCAATCACTGGAAAGAAGGTGTCTCAGGTGCCGTAGCAGCCGCCAGAGCATGTCTCGAATTATTTACACCTAAAGATGGTGAAGACCTGTGGGAATTGCGGTTTGCTCTTCAAGCTGAAGCCGATCCAACACTCAAAGTCTCTGCAGCCACAGCTTGGGCTGCAGGAACAGAAGTCTTGCAACTAGGAGAAATTCGAGTCGAGCATCCAGGGGAAGTTCTTTTAGAGGGGTTAGGACGTGCAATCACTGTGTTCGAGCCAATCGAGAGAGGTCTAGATAATGCAACACCCAATTTAATGCAACTCACACCTGCAGAAGCCTTTGTCTTTGTTAGAACAGCCTCTTCTCAACTTAGAGACGTTGGTGTAGGGATTGAACTGCCGGAAAGCCTCTCAGGTGGTTTAGCAAGTCGACTTGGTTTAGCAATAAAAGCAGAGCTCTCAGACAAATCAAGAGGCTTCACACTGGGTGAAACTCTCAACTGGAGTTGGGAGCTAATGATTGGAGGAGTCACCTTAAATCTTCGTGACTTAGAACGGCTTGCAAGTAAGCGAAGTCCACTCGTCCTCCACAAAGGGGTGTGGATAGAATTACGCCCAAATGATATAAAAAACGCAGAACATTTCTGTAGTACTAATCAAGAAATCAGTTTAGATGACGCACTCAGACTAACAGCTACAGAAGGCAACACATTAATGAAACTGCCTGTACATCACTTTGAAGCAGGACCAAGGCTTCAAAGTGTGTTAGAGCAATATCATCAACAAAAAGCTCCAGATGCTTTACCTGCTCCTGAAGGCTTTAATGGACAACTACGACCTTATCAAGAGCGAGGATTAGGGTGGTTAGCTTTTCTCTATCGATTTGATCAAGGTGCATGTCTAGCTGATGATATGGGATTAGGAAAAACAATCCAGCTACTTGCTTTCTTACAACACCTCAAGGCTGAGAACGAGCTCAAAAGACCTGTGTTATTAATAGCGCCAACATCAGTTTTAACAAATTGGAAAAGGGAAACTGAATCCTTTACTCCAAACATAAAAGTCTCAGAACATTATGGTCCAAAACGTCCTTCAACTATCACTGAATTGAAAAAAGCCCTAAAAAATATTGATTTGGTCTTAACAAGCTATGGACTTATGCAAAGAGATAGCGAGCTGCTCGAAACAATTGATTGGCAAGGAGTAGTTATTGATGAAGCTCA
>CAJWIZ010000008.1 GCA_913041805.1 uncultured Prochlorococcus sp. | reverse complement strand
AACCATTTATAGGCTTGGGTCTAGGAAGGAAATACCTGGACTAAGGACATATGTTTCTGTAGATGGTGGAATGAGTGATAATCCACGTCCAATTACATATCAATCTTCTTATTCTGCTTGTCTAGTGGATAGTCCATTGGATACTGCAGATGAAAAAGTTACTATCGCAGGCAAGCATTGTGAGTCTGGCGATATTTTGTTAAAGGACTTATCTCTTCCTTTTTCGAGAAGTGGTGAATTTCTAGCTGTTTTTGGAACAGGTGCATATAACTCATCAATGGGTTCTAATTACAATAGAATTCCTCGCCCAGCTGCAGTAATTGTTGCTGGTGGACAATCTGAATTGGTTCAGAGGAGGGAGCAACCGGAAGATCTATTGCAATACGACATACTCCCAGATCGATTAATAGAGTTAGGCTAATGAAGGCTGGAGGTTGCCAGTGAATTTATGGGGTCTCGTAGATCCGCGTTTATTGCTAGATATCTTGTTTGCGTCCACTTTAGGATTCTTACTTTTTTCTAGGGTTAATGAGCAGAGAACTCTCTGGTTGTTAAGAGGCTATCTATTTCTAGTTTCTTTAGCTTGGTTCGTTCAAAGGTTTGCAAATCTCCCCATTACTTCAAAGTTGGTCGACGCTTTGGTATTGGCATGCTCTCTTTCTTTGGCAATTCTTTGGCAAGGTGAACTTAGACGTTTAATGGAATTATTAGGAACTGGTCGATTGGCAGTTTTGTTGGGTAAGCCTCAGAATGAGTTTCGTGCCACTGAAAGTACAATCACTTATTTGTCAGAGGCTGCTGGTCGATTGTCTCAGAGCAGAAGAGGAGCCTTGGTGGTTGTTGATATGGGAAGTGACTTGAGACCAGAAGACTTCCTCTATCAAGGGGTCCCAATTGATGCTCAGTTGTCAACTGAATTGTTGTTGAACCTTTTTGCTTCAGATACGCCTCTTCATGATGGGGCTGTTTTGGTGAAAGGGAATAGGATTATTTCAGCAGGAGTGATATTGCCATTATCTCGTCAAGGTATTAGTCGTTATGGAACTCGACATTTGGCCGCGTTAGGCATAACTGAAAGATTTGATCGTTGTATATGTGTTGTTGTTTCAGAGGAAACAGGTACATTGTCTCTTGCTAGTCAAGGAAGGTTGGAAAGACCTATTACTAGCAGTAGGTTGTTGGATCTGTTGAAAGAGTTGATTGGTTCATCTGTAGGAACATCAACTCCAAAAGTAGTAGCTAGTGTTGGGAATGTTTCAAAATCGTTGGCGGCGCCATTAGATTCAACAAGTTCTTCTAGCAGTAGTGTCGCCCAAAACAGATCTAACAAGGATTTGCTTTAGTGAATCAGCCCACCTCAATTAATAATGAACAGTCAAGGCTTAGCGCTTGTCCCATAGGCTTAGACCCACATCGAATGCCTCGACATATTGCAGTGATAATGGATGGGAATGGACGATGGGCAAAAGCTAAGGGCCTTCCCAGAGTTATGGGTCACAGAGCTGGTGTTGAGGCTCTAAAAAGGACGTTGCGATTGTGTAGTGACTGGGGTATTAAGGCTTTAACTGTTTACGCTTTTTCTACTGAAAATTGGACAAGACCAGGTGATGAAGTCAAATTTTTAATGGCACTGTTTGAGCGCGTGTTGCAACGTGAGTTAGAAGCACTACAAGAAGAGCAGGTAAGAATTAAGTTCCTTGGAGATCTCGAAGCCCTTCCAGCTCGATTACAAGTTTTGATTGCTGAAGCGACAGAATCGACGGCTCTGAATACAGGAATTCATTTTAATGTTTGTACCAATTATGGAGGTAGGCGTGAATTGGTTCTGGCTGCACAAAAACTTGCAGAAAGATCTGCAATAGGTGAATTAGACCCTGCTCTTATAGATGAAAACCTTTTTGCAGCTGAACTGTTTACTGCTAGTGAAGAGGATCCTGATTTACTTATAAGAACTAGTGGAGAGATGAGAGTAAGTAATTTCTTGCTTTGGCAGTTGGCTTACGCTGAAATTTATATATGCGATGTCTTGTGGCCTGATTTTGATGCGACAGCATTTCGAGAAGCACTTGCTGACTTTCAGTCAAGATGTAGGAGGTTTGGGGGCTTGGACCCTGTCCCTACTGACTTTTGAGCATTTTGCACATCGATTTAATTGATTTATGACCTTGCTTGATAACAAGCTTTCTAGCCCTCAACATATCGTCCTTCGTCATAATTGGACTTTGGACGAAATCAAGGACTTATTAGAGCAACCATTAATAGATTTGTTGTGGAATGCGCAGCTTATTCATCGAACTGCGAACCCTGGATACAAGGTTCAACTTGCCTCTTTATTGAGTGTAAAAACTGGTGGTTGCCAAGAAGATTGTGCTTATTGCTCTCAATCGATGCATAACACTAGTGATGTCACAGGTCAGCCCGACCTGGATGTTCAACCAGTTTTGGAGAGAGCAAAAGCGGCGCAAGAGGCTGGTGCCGATAGATTTTGTATGGGATGGGCTTGGAGAGAAATACGGAATGGGAAAGATTTTGAAGCCATGTTGGCTATGGTTCGTGGGGTGCGTGAACTTGGATTGGAAGCATGTGTCACTGCTGGAATGCTTACAGATGAACAGGCCTTTAGGCTCGCAGATGCTGGGTTAACGGCTTATAACCATAATTTAGATACAAGTCCTGAACACTACGACAAGATAATTACTACGCGAACGTATCAGGAGCGTTTAGAGACTTTGCAACGGGTTCGAGCAGCTGGCATTACGATTTGCTGTGGAGGCATAATTGGTATGGGGGAGTCAATAGTTGATCGAGCTTCTTTGTTAAAAGTTTTGGCGACTATGGATCCACATCCTGAGAGTGTCCCTATTAATTCATTGGTGGCTGTTGAAGGAACTCCATTAGAGAATTTGTCTTCAATTGATCCGTTGGAGATGGTTCGTATGGTTGCGACTGCGAGAATTCTTATGCCATATAGCCGAGTGAGACTTAGTGCTGGAAGAGAGCAGTTAGGTAGAGAAGCCCAAATTCTTTGCCTACAAGCGGGAGCAGATTCAATTTTTTATGGCGATAGTCTTCTGACCACAAGTAATCCTGCAGTTAGTGCCGATCGTGAATTGCTTGCTCAAGCAGGAGTAAAGGTTAATTGGGAGTGGAATGATTAATGGTTGACTCTCAAGATGTCCATCAATCAGAGCAATATCAAGTAGCAGCCTTTTATTGTTTTACTGCTTTGCAAGAAGAACTAATTATTTCTTTGCTTGAGGCATTGCCTAATCATGCAGAAGAAGTACAAGTTAGGGGTACTGTCCTCTTAGCTACAGAGGGAATTAATGGCACAATTTGTGGACCTAGTAATGGCGTTTCTTCTTTATTAGAGGTGTTAAATGGTGCTTTATCAAGCAAGATTTTAGAAGTTAAGTTCAGTTCTACTTCTAAACAGGCTTTTCGTAGATTTAAGGCTCGTAAAAAATGTGAAATTGTAACCATGGGCGTCACTGGAATAGACCCCGTCAAATTGGCAGGAGATTACGTTGCGCCAACTCATTGGAATTCACTTGTGTCTGACCCAGAGACCTTGGTAATTGATACTCGGAATGAATATGAAATTTCAATTGGGACTTTTGAGGGTGCATTGAATCCACATATAGATACTTTTCGTGATTTTCCTGCTTGGGTTGATCAGAACTTGCCGCAAATTGTGAAGGAAAAAAAATCAAGGCGTATTGCAATGTTTTGCACTGGAGGAATACGTTGTGAGAAGGCGACCTCTTATTTGTTGAAAGCGGGTTTTAATGATATCCATCATCTTCAAGGAGGGATTCTTAAGTATCTTGAGGAGGTCCCTGAGGAGGAGAGTCTTTGGAATGGGGAGTGTTTTGTTTTTGACAAAAGAGTTGCTTTGAATCACAAACTTTTACCTGGAGTACATCGTCTCTGTCATGCCTGTGGAATGCCGCTGAATCCTGAGGATCGGCAAACCTCCAGTTATGTGCGTGGTGTCCAATGTCTACATTGTGAAGATCGTTATACAGATAAGGACAGAGAACGGTTTGCTGAAAGGCAAAGGCAGATTGATGAACGAATGAAAAAAAATCTAGATTCTATTTCTGGGAATTCTTAGTGATGGAAGTTGACTTAGCGCGACTTGAGGAGCAGGCATTGAAAGCCGGACTTCTTCTACGTCTAAAAATCAATCGCCCATTATCTTTGTGGGCAATTAGGCTTGTTGTTGCTGAATACATAGAGCCAAATAAAGTTCAGATTCTTGGAGAGATGAAGGCTTGGGCTTATCAAGGTACTAATGGATTCCAACTTGATACCATGCGTGTTCACCCAAATGCTTCTGCTTGCGTTGGTCATCTTGTTTGGGCAGCAAGCATGGCATGGGCCTTAGAATCCACGCCGTGTAAAAAAGCTCGGTTGTTAGCTATCCGTGATGGTGAAAGACAACATGCCTGCTTGTTGCGTTATTTCTTGAGGCGTGGATTTAAAACAGTTAGGGAAGTTGGGTCTTCACCTATAGACTTGCCATTGAGAATGGTTTGGGGTGGTTCTGGATCCCTAATGCTTGGCGATTGTAATGAGGTTTATCGAAGAAGTTTGAAACTTTGGCAAGCCTCATGTTAAATCAACTCAAATAGTTGTCTTCCTCTGCATGATAACTACTTCGGACTAATGGACCACTATTGACTTTCTTGAAGCCAAGGTCTTTGGCTATGTCTGCAAACTCTGTAAAATCTTTTGGATGCCAATAATGTTGAACTGGTATATGACTTAATGAAGGTCTCAAATATTGACCAAGAGTTAAAAATTGACAATCCACTGATCTAAGGTCTTTGAGGGTTTGTATTACTTCCTCTTTGTTTTCTCCTAATCCAAGCATGAGACCGGATTTGGTGGGTATGGCTGGTGCTAATTTTCTGGCAGCTTTTAAGAGCCCTAGTGACCTTGTATAGGTTGCTCCACGACGAACTTCTTTTTGAAGACGCTCAACTGTCTCAAGGTTGTGATTAAAACAGATTGGTCTGGAATTAAGTACTTCTGCTAAGCGCTCTTTTTGCTTTATCTCTGCAAGTCTTTCAGTGGAATAACAACTCCAAAAGTCCGGTGTTAGTACTTCGATGGCTACATTTTTATTAATTTTACGGATTGCTGCAATAGTTCTTGTAAACAGACTTGCACCATGATCATCTAAATCGTCCCTTGCTACAGATGTTATGACAACATAGCGTAGCCCTAATTTTTGTACTGCGTTCGCTATGCGATCAGCTTCTAAGTAATCAATTTTTTTCTTGGGGCTTCCTTTCTCTACTTGGCAAAAAGCGCAGCTTCTTGTACATAAAGCCCCACCTATCAAAAAGGTTGCTGTTCCAGCGGCGTAACACTCTCCTCTATTTGGACAACGTGCTTCTTCACAAATAGTATGAAGGCGATTCTTTTTAATGAGGCTTTGTACCTCGGCTAGTTGGGAAACCTTCCCTAAAGATGGTGTAATCCATTTTGGAAGACGTTCTTTAGGTGGAATTTTTCTGAATTGATTCTTTCTACTGCTGGTAGCCATCGTAAATTGATCAGAATTAGTTGCATTAGTCCATTGATCTCCGCCCTTCTAGTGCACGCGTTAACGTCACTTCATCGGCATATTCCAGTTCACTACCTACAGGAAGGCCATATGCGATACGAGTTACTTTCGTAAAAGGTCGTAATAGTCGCGCAAGGTACAGGCTTGTAGTGTCCCCTTCTACGCTTGGAGTAAGAGCAAGAATAACCTCTTTGGTTTCCTCACTATTCAACCTGTTGATCAAACTGGAGATCTCAAGCAATTCTGGCCCGATTCCATCCATAGGAGAAATTAGTCCACCAAGAACATGGTATACACCTTTATATTCTCTAGTACGTTCAAGTGCCAGTAGGTCACGTGAGTCTGCAACCACGCAAAGCAGTTCTTTATTCCTAGTGGGGTTTTTGCATATTTCACATTCAGCTTCTGCGCTTAGATGAAAACATGTTTTGCATTGTCCTACTTGCTCTCTAGCGCTTATTAAAGCCTTCGCAAAAGCTTGTGTGGTTTCTTCTGGCTGCCTTAGTAAATATAAGGCAAGTCTTTGGGCTGTTCTTGGCCCAATTCCAGGTAACTGTTCGAATTGGTCTATGAGGCGCGCAAGTGGCCTGGTAAATCCGCTCAGGGCTCTATTGCAGATAACAGAATTTAAGCAGGGTTTACTCTTTCGATACAGGATGGATAATTCTTCTTTCAGTAAATACAAACCTCCGGCAGAATAATGAAAAATGTAAGCTTGATGATGGTTGGAACTTTGCGTCTTTTGACACGTGCGTTAACGGCTTTATCTCTTGTTTTGGTGCTAACAGCTTGCGGTGGAGGCTTGGCTGGAGGCTTTAACTCTTATCAAAGCCCTGATGGTCGATATGCTTTTCTCTATCCAACAGGATGGACCAGAGTGACAGTGAGTGGGGGGCCAAAAGTTGTTTTTCATGATCTCATTAATAGTGATGAAACCTTGAGTTTGGTTGTGTCAGAAGTCGGGGAAGATGTAGAGCTTAAGGAGCTTGGTAGCGCAGAGGCAGTGGGCGCTAGGTTGATGCAAGAAGTAATTGCACCGGAAGGTGCTGGCCGTGAAGTGGATTTAGTTGATGCAAAAGAGCGAAAGGATTCTGACCACACTTTTTATGATTTAGAATATACAGTTCATCTACAAGATCGTGATAGACATGAAGTGGCAACTGTAGTGGTAGATCGAGGTTATTTGTATACTCTTGCAGCTAGTACTAATGAAAGTAGATGGTTGAAGGTTCAGAAAATATTTGAACGTGCAATAACCTCATTTACATTTTTAATCTAGACAAGTAGTTGGGATAAGCTAAAAACTAAATATAAATTCAATCAAGTAAGAAATATCTATTGAGTAAACATATTGGTTTGATTTGTTAACTTATTGGGGCTTCTTTTTGTAATCCAGCTTGGACTTTCCAAAGATCTGAATAAGGACCATTTTTACTTATAAGTATTTCATGGGTTCCACTTTCCACTATTTGACCTTTCTCTAAGACTATGATTTCATCAGCATTCCTAACTGTACTTAGCCTGTGAGCGATAACTATAGTAGTTCTATCTTTTGTTATTTTAGAAAGTGATCGCTGGATCGCTGCTTCGGTTTCATTATCAACTGCAGCTGTTGCTTCATCAAGTATCAATATTGGAGCATTTTTCAGGATTGCTCTTGCTAAAGCAATCCTTTGCCTTTGTCCACCTGAAAGTCTTTGTCCTCTTTCTCCAACCAAGGTATTGTATTTATTTGGTAGATTCTCAATAAATTCTGTTGCTTCGGCTAGCTTTGCTGCGTTTCTAATCATTTCATGTGAGGCTGTTGGAGACCCGTAAGCAATATTTTCACCGACTGTGCCATGGAAAAGGTAAACATCTTGACTTACAAGTGCGATGCATCGTCGAAGATCTTTGAGATCAATTGAATCAATATTGTCTCCATCAAGCTTGATCTTTCCCTGCTTTATTTGATAGAGCCTTAATAGCAATTTGATGATTGTGCTTTTCCCTGACCCAGTAGCTCCTACAATCCCAATTGTCTTGCCGGCTGAAATTTTTAAATTAAACTTGCTAATTATTGGTTGTCGCCCCTTATAGTTAAATTCGACATTCTCAAATTCAACCCTTCCAAGTATTTTATTAGGGTTAATATTTTTTGTACCACTTGATATCTTTATAGGTGTATCAATTAAGTCTAAAACTCGATTTGTAGAGGCCATTGAACGTTGATATTCATCGAGAGTATGGCCAAGTGTAGTTAGTGGCCAAAGAAGTCTTTGTGTAATGAATACTAAAAAACTATATGTGCCTATTGGCATTTCACCTCGCCAGGCTTTCAGGCCTCCAACCAAGAGAATTGCTACAAAGGCAAAGAGTATGGCAAATCTAATTAAAGGTATGAAAGCTGCTGAGAGTTTGATTGCTTTGCGATTGCTTTTTCGGTAAGCATTACTATCATTTTTTATTTTTTCTAATTCCCATGATTCCGTTGCGAAGCTTTTAATAGTAAGCATCCCACCAAGATTGTTGCTAAGCCGAGCAGCAATGTCACCAGCCCGCTCTCTTACTTCTCGATATTTTGGAGCCAGTTTTTTTTGAAAATTAATTGAACCCCAAAGAATTATTGGTATAGGCAAAAAGGAAAGTAACGCTACTCCAGGAGAAATTATTGCCATTGCTCCTCCTATTACGACAACTGTAATTATCAATTGAAGAATTTGATTGGCTCCATGATCTAAAAATCTTTCAAGTTGATTGATATCATCATTAAGAACGGTCAATAACCTGCCAGAACTATCATTTTCAAAGAATGCCAAATCAAGCTTTTGTAGATGGCTATAAGCTTTTATCCTTAGAGAGTGTTGAGTAGTTTGAGCTAGGTTTCGCCAAAGATAACTATACAAATACTCAAAGAATGATTCTGCACTCCATATAACGAATGATAGGAAGGTCAGTATCCCTAATTGGCTTGGAACAGATTGAAATCCCAGACTACCCAACCAGGAATTTTGTTCTCGAACCACAACATCTACTGATAGTCCTATTAAAACAGGAGGAGCTAGATCAAAAATTTTGTTGAGAACTGAGCAAGCTGCAGCTGAAAGAATTAGAAGACGATAGTTGTTGAGACTGCCTATTAGCCTTCTGAGGGCACTCTTGTTGGGGTGGCTAATCAAAGTACATTTACCTTTTCAATTACCATTATTGAAGGGTTGAATGAAACTTTCAGCTTTTTTGAGAGAAATCAGCTAGAAAATAATTAGAACTTCAGGAGGATGGATGTCTCGCTCTAGAGCTTTTAATAGGTCAACTCGTTTTAACGCTAAAAGGAGAAGAAAGACTCTTCGATCGGTTTTACCTGGTTCCCAAGATGATCTTCGCAAACTTGAGCATCCTATCGACCACTCTCAGGAATTGATTCAGAAAGTTACCCATCGAGAGGCAATGACTGAACTTATTGAGCTTTAAGGTTTAATTAATCAGCTCAAAATTTTCAAGGCCATCAATGTTAAATTGATGGCTTTTTTTTGCGGCAATTATAAGGAATCTACCAACGATTCCCTCCTGTATCTCCTCCATAACCGCCACGACCACCACCACCACCACCACCTCTTGATCCTTCGCGAGGAGTGGCTTTATTGACTCTTATCATTCTCCCCATCCATTCGACATCTTGCAGGTCATCGATTGCTTTTTGCTCATCAGCATCTTGGCTCATTTCAACGAAGGCGAAACCTCGTTTCCTTCCTGTTTCTCGATCGAGGGGAAGACTTGCTTTTTTGACTTCACCATATTGGCTGAAGAGATCGACTAAATCTTCCTGCTCTGCCTGGAAAGACAGATTTCCTATGTAAATGGTCATTCCTAAAGGGACTGATGGGATTTGCTCAGTAAAGCGTTGGTTCGAAAAGGAAAGTCCTTGAATGCTGGAGCGTGGAAGCTAAAGCTTTGGGAGCGAGCCGTTTGGAGCCTAGGAGCTGGATCTGATGCTTTACCAAACTACAGCGAAGTTGCTTTAAAAGTGACACCTAGCAACAATGAATAAAAAGATTTCTTTGATGATCTCAAAGCTTTAGTGAATATTTCAGGGACTCAAGGCAATTTTTTGATAACTCAAGACAAATCTCAATTCATTTTAATAAGAGGTTAAGCGCGATTCCGCAAAGGTTTTTACCGCAAGGTGTTTTGAAAAAATGATTGAAAAGATAGATTTATACTTGATTTATCTAATGTGTTTGCTGACATTAAGCTGCAAATTACAAGGTATGACTAACCATTATTCGATTTTTTATGGCATTACTTAAACCAGAAGGCATTGAATTTAATGAATTAATTTTTTTAAGAAGAGTTTTTACTTTTTTTATTTATAACGATTTATTTGTAACTCGCGGTTCATTACTTTTAACCTTTTCAAATCTTGAAAGATGTTCTCTGGCATTCCTTTAGGAAGGTCTATTAAACTATAAGAATCAAATATTTGAATGCGTCCAATCATTTTTCCTTTTAGCCCTGTCTCATTAGCAATTGCTCCTACTAAATTCCCAGGCTTTACACGGTCACGATGACCAACACCTACTCGAAAACGTTCCATATTATTTTCAGGTGGATTGGAATTTCGATCGTTTCTGCGCCTGGAACTAGATCTATCTTCGCGACGGTGATTTTGTGAGCATTGCTTTAACCAATTTTCATCTTCTTTTACAAGCAATGGATTTGATCCAATTGCAAGGCTGATTGCAGCCAGTGCAACTTGTTCTGGATTTATATTGAGTTCTTCTCCTGCTTGTTTGATTAGTTTCTTTAAAAGTGTTGTTTCTTCATCATGCTCTCTCTCTTTTTTAGCTTCTTCTAGTAATCGCTTCTGGAGTTTATTTATTCTATTTTCATTAATACTTGCATTATTAGGGATATCCATTTGTTCAATGGGTTGTCCAACAGTTCTCTCTAGAGTCCCTAAAAAATGTCTTTCTCTGGGGTTTACGAAAAGAACAGCTTCTCCATTGCGACCAGCTCTTCCCGTACGACCAATTCTATGAACGTATGCTTCACTATCAAAAGGCATGTCATAGTTAACGACAAGACCAATACGCTCAACATCTAGACCTCTTGCTGCCACATCAGTAGCAACAAGTATATTGATACTACCTTTGCGTAGACGTTCAATAGTCCTTTCACGTTGATTCTGAGGGATATCACCATTTAATACTGCAACTTCATATCCTGATGCTTCAAGTGTCTCCGCTACTGTAAGTGTTATAACTTTTGTCCTGACAAAAATAATTACTCCTTCATCATTTATTGCTTCCAGAACTCTTTTTAGTGCTTCAAGTTTGTAGCTGTTTTTGATAATGATAAAGCGTTGTTTGATCAGTCTTGCGTCTTGTGCTTTTGATTTAATGGTGATCTCTGCAGGATCATTTAAATAACGTTTAGATAGCCGTCTTATTTCAGAGGGCATAGTTGCTGAGAATAAGACTAGTTGACGTTCGGTTGGTAATTGGCTGAGGATCCATTCAACATCATCGATAAAGCCCATCCTCAACATTTCGTCAGCTTCATCTAGTACAAGACAACTCAAGCCACTGGTATTTAGTGTTTTTTGTCTCATATGGTCCATTACTCGTCCAGGAGTTCCAACAATTACATCTACCCCTCTTTTGAGCGCATTGATTTGGGATCGAAAGTCGGCACCTCCATATACAGCTAAAACTTTAAAATGGGAATGTCCTGCTCCATATGCACGAAAGGATTCAGCCACTTGCATGGCTAGTTCACGAGTTGGAGTGAGAACAAGAACCTGAGGATTGTGGTTCTCTTTTTTTAACCTTTCAAGTAGTGGAAGTGCAAAGGCTGCTGTTTTCCCTGTTCCAGTCTGCGCCTGCCCAACGAGATCACGCCCAAGCATTAGCTCAGGGATTGCAGCCTTTTGTATTGGCGAAGGTTCTTTATACCCTTTCCCCTCGATAGTTTTTAGGAGCTCTTTACTGAATCCGAAACTTTCGAAGCCGCTTGGAGAGAGGGAATCCTTACCTAAAAGGTCATTTTGACTGCTTGATTCATCTGAAGGAAGATCATTTCGTGAGATCTCTTCATTTTCCTGATTGGTTATCTTTTCTTTGATTAGATCAACTGAACATGAGGATTCCTCATGTGCTTTTGTATTCTTCATCTATGGAGTTGGCCTGATTGCTCCTTCAAATCAGGCAGACAACGTCCAATCGGTTAATAACCGTGCTGTGTTGACTCGCCCTTTTAAAGGTTGATTTTAATTTATCATCTTGACAGAAGATTTTTGTAATTTCTTTTGCTTTAAACGCTTAAGCTCTTATTCACAGTGCTCGATGATCAGCTGTACGTTGTTTTTGGCTCTGGTGATGGCTGTGTAAACCAATCTTTCTTCGTAGCTTTTATCTTTATTTGTCCTTTCAATTGCATGAAATGACTTTGTGTATTGTCCAGGTAAAAGCACAATAACTTCATTCGCTTCACTCCCTTGTGCTTTGTGAATGGTCATAGCCAATGCCGGTTGTAATATTTTTAATCTTGCTGGATGGATAAATCTAGATACCAACTCTCCTCCCTCAAGGACAATGCGAAATAACAATCTACGCTGATCTCCCTCTCCAATGACTACACCTATATCCCCATTTGAAAGGTCAAGATCTGGTAGGTTTTCATTGCACATTACAGGAGTACCTTGAGGCCAGCTTGAGAAGCCTTGCTCGACATTTTTGCCTAGAAATACTTTATGGATTTCATCTACGCCCCAGGAACCATACCTCTTTGGACAAAGCACTATTAGTTCTTCTAAACAGTAAAAAAGTTCTTGCGCTTCATCACTCATTTTGATTGATCTCATATAGGTTTGCTGGTCTTTAATTACGAGACCCTCCATTAATCTTTGCGTAAGCTTGCCTAGCCGCTGAGAATGATCTTTTAGACGCTTTAATAATAGGTTAGGTATTATATTTGATTTGCATTGATGAGTTTTGATGTTTGCTGAAGCTGGAAGCTTTATAATC
>CAJWIZ010000007.1 GCA_913041805.1 uncultured Prochlorococcus sp. | reverse complement strand
ATTTATTTCTCCAGGTGTCTCCTCCCAACTAGGCAATCCAACCTGCCAAGTAGATATCCAAGATTTACCAAGAATTTTATAAGCTTCATTCAATAGCTTTTCTTCAATCCTGGAAACATATTCATCAGCCATCTCCAATAGCCCAATGGCCTTGAGGTGAAGCTCTAAATCTTCAGGTCTTGCAGCCCCAACACTAATAGTGTGAACTCTTGGATCTTTTAAGCAAAACAAATCGTTGAAGACTATTGGATGTAAGGGTGAACACAAGTCCAGAAGCTTGGAAGAAGGAGTATGTAAATGTCCGCCTTTATCTGTGGGGCTAATAATGAAAACTCCTAGATCAAGTTTAGCCGCAGCATCTAAGGCCACCTCATTATCTTGATGAATGAAATACCAATGAAGATTCACATAATCAAATTGATTGGTTTTGATGGTCTTAACAATTAATTCTTTAGAAGCATGAGTCGAAAAGCCTACATGGCCAACTCGACCTTCATCTTGCCAACGTCTCACCACGTCTAAGCATCCTCCAGGTCGAAGCGTCTGATCTAAGTGGGCAGGAAGATTCAAACCATGTATTGCCAAAAGATCCAATTTTTGACACCCAAGTTTTTGAAAGCTGAGTTCCAACTCAGATTCAAATTCCTTTGGATCATCTCTAGGGGGAACTTTTGTTTGAATCAATCTTTTACTGTCAGGTAAAGCTTGAAAAGCCCAACCCAATTGAAGCTCTGAACTTCCATAATGCCTAGCTGTCTCGATATGGTTAAGACCCCATTCGTTTGCTCTAATGATTATGCGTTCGAGGGACTTTTGGCTCTCAGCTGTTATTTCCTCTGGATTAAGTTCCTTCCAACTCTGCTGAAATCTCATGCCGCCTAAAGATAAGATTGGCATCTCAATTTCTGTCCTACCGAAACGTCGAGATGGTATTGAAGAAATCAATGAAGAATGATTTTCAGTCACTTATATTTCGCTTCACTCTCCTAGAAACTTGTGGCAACTTTCCTAAATCTTGAAGATCTAATGCCTCTAGCTGAGAACGAAGTTCGTCTAATTTTTCAAAAGCCACCCAATGAATGCAATTAACTGGACAGGTCCCTATTGCCTCTTGAATAAGTTCAAAACTATCTCCATCTTGTCTGATAACACGTGAGCGTCCTAAATGAGGTTCAATTACAAATGTGTTAGTCGCAACATGTGCACAATATCGACAACCAATGCATATTGATTCATCAACCCATACAGCCTTGTCTTGAAGTTGACCACCAAGACAAGGCTCCTTGCCATTTGGCTCAGCTTCTAACTGAACCTTAACCTGAAATGCTGAGGAGGGGTCAATGCTCAATGGTCTTTATCAAGGATCCCAGCGTGTTACAACCAATTCAATAGAACCATCCAAATTTCTTTTCTCTTCTGCAACTTCAAAGCCTTCCTCTGCAGTGGCTGTGAGGACAGAATTTAGAGCATATCTTTGTGTGAGTTTAGATAAAAAACGTTCTACAGGTATTTGCTGCTGCCAAAGATCTAAATCAGTTACCAATTCATAAGCCTGAGTGGAGTCATTCCATCGAAAACCAATATCACCACCTTTTGCAATAGTTACAGCAACTTCAGCCTCAACAGTTTGGCCTCTATAGCCCCTTACTAATTTCTGACCTTCTTGAGGGCAGTATCCCAAATCGTGAAGAGCCTGAAGAAGCGGTTCTCGCTTACGCAGCTGAGTTTTAACAGTACTGAAATGAGACATTAGAAAAGTTGTTCGGCTGAAATGGATTGGGATTGAACCTCATCTTGGATGTAAGCATCCGCAGTAGGTTCACTACTCTGAACCACTCCTAATGATGCCTCTAGCTTCTCGGTCAGCTGCTGGCATGACTGTCCAGAAACTCCCTCTACAGTTTCTTCAACAAGACCGTCCTGTCGAATTTTGAACCGCAGAATACGTTGAGGCATACATTATGAATTCTCAGACCGTGATGTTATAGAAAAAAAAACCCAAACTGGGCAAAAGTTGTTACAAGGATGTGTATTTAAAGCAAAACTTCAAGCTAATAAGCCCTGATCGATCAAACGTTTCAGTCTCTGCTCAAGCGGAGGGTTATCAATTTGCTCCAGCACAATCCTTGCCTCATAACGTACTGAAGGTTCAAGATCGTTCAAAAGAACATTTAATAAAGCCTCTTCAATCTCATCTCTAAGCAGAGCCTCCAAAACGTCATAAAGCCTTCCCAACGCCCAAATACAATTACTACGAACCAAAGGCTGATCATCAATTTTTAGACTAACAAGCAACTGACTTGCTGCTATGGATGCCTTTTTAGCTGAAATCGCTCCGGCTTCAGCTAGGGATCCGGATGCCCAAAGCCTTACTGCAGCCACATCATTCTGCAACGAATGAATTAAAGGCTTCAGAACAGGAGCATCAGGATAATTGCCCAAACTCCAAGCAGTTGCTTTACGAACATAAGCGTTACTGTCAGTTCGCAACAATTTCAAGAGAATTTTTACGGCACGAGGACAAGGGTTTCTTCCAAGTGCATATACAGCACTCATTCTCTCCACAGGACAAGGTTCTTGTAAAAGAGGAACTAACAACGGCAGTGCTCTGGGATCTCTATGTTCACAAAAAACGCGCAAACCTTGTAAACGCTCCTCATGACCTTGTTTCAACCACTGGAGACCCTGCTCACATTCACGCGCAATATTTACATCCGAATCAGATTCACCAAGGCCTATCTCATCCAAGGGATCTCCAACGAGCTCAGCCTCTAATTCTCTTGCAAGAACATCAGGATCTATCGCGAGGCTTGCCAAGCCCTCATCAACAGGATGTCCTTGGGCATCATTCATAAAAAGATCCTAAACAGATTTAGACGAAGTTCAATTCATTGGTGCTGGAGCAAGCATGTCGCCAGGGAGCCAAATCCTGGCACTCACGGCAAAGAAAGCCACCACAAAAAGGCCAACAATCAAAATTGGTAAAAGAGTAGAACGCAAAAAGCCCAAGGTTCAAATTGATTTTTTATCATTCTGCTCCTATCTCGGAATTCAAGAAAGGATAGAAATATCAAACAACTTTTTTTTTCTCATCAAGAAAGCACAGACAACTGCAATAGAAAGGCCTATCCAACCACCTCTCTCTTGGTGAAGAAGGAAAGCACCTCCACCCAACAGACCACCGAAAAGTACTGCACACCCAAGTAAAAAATGCAAAATCAAACTATTTAATGGATCTACTGGATTTACATCAAGTTTCTCTCTTAAAGCCCTCCAGCCTGGGCCAGGAGGACGAACCTTCAGCACAAATCTCTCTAAGACAGCCGAAGATTCAGGTGGAGTAGATGCCAATACAATTAACCAGACAATTCCGGTCAAGACAGTGGTCACAAGAAGTTTTAATCCATAATCTTCAATACGAACTATTGGCATTACAGATGTAGTCAACCCAACCAGAAAACCACAAACCATGGCAGCCAATTCAGCCGCTGCATTAATCCTCCACCAAAACCATCTCAAAACAAGTACCACACCCGGTCCAGTTCCAATAGCAATAACCAGCCGAAAAACTGCTCCAATACTGTCACTCACCAGTGCTGTCAACACTCCTATCAATAATAAAATCACACTGGTGATTTGACCTACAAAAAGCAATTCTCTTCTATCTGCTGAAGGCCTCAAAAATCTCTGATAAAGATCATGAGTTAAATAACTAGCCCCCCAATTGAGTGACGTGCTGACCGTACTCATAAAAGCTGCAACTAATGAGACCACAACCACACCAAGTGCAATAGGGGGCAGATATTCAACCGCAAGAATGGGATAACTAAGTTCCCAGTCTTGTTGAGGTGGAAGAAGTACAAGTGCTGAAAGAGCCACCAAGATCCATAACCAACTTCTTACGAGGTAATTAACAACAAGAAAAACCCAACCAGCCAACTTGGCTTGACTTTCATTGCGAGTTGCAAGCAATCTTTGAATGAATTCACCACCTCCATCACTACGGCGAAAACTCCACCATTGCAAAGTTAAGAATGAAATAAAAGTCGCAATACTTATGCCTGCTCCACCTATCCACTCCACACCACCTTGTTCCCAAGACCAAGGGAATAATGAAAGTAACTCCGGACGATTTAAATCATCAATCTTTTCCAGTAATGCAGGCATACCTCCTGCTGCCGAGACAACGGCTACAGCTACAGCAACTGCTCCTAATAGGGCGAGAACCAATTGCACAAAATCATTGACAACAACTGCCCATAAGCCACCAACAACGGTGTAAATGAGCATCAAAATAGCAACGACTATTAACAGTAAAATTGTGTCACTGATATATCCAAATAACATATGACCATCGACAATACCAAGTGCCTCAGCGACTTTACGCATTGCCAAAAAAGCATAACCAATACCTATACAATTCACTGGAACAGCTAAAAGAAACGACTTGACTGCTCGAAGCCAAGCCGCTGGTGCTCCTCCATATCGCAGCTCAGTAAAGGCTGCATCAGTTAACACACCGCTTCTCCTCCACATAGGTGCAAAAACAACTGTGAGAGCAACATGAGCAAAGCCAAAACTCCACCATTCCCAATTCCCAGCAAGGCCACGCGTAGCAACAATCCCTGCAACATATAAAGGTGTATCTATCGAAAATGTAGTGGCTGCCATGGAAGCACCAGCCAGCCAACCGCTCAAACTCCTTCCTGCAACAAAATAATCAGAATCACTCCGATTACGGTGTGCCAGAACAAATCCTAAAACCAACGAAAAAATCAAATAGCTAAACAGGATCGACCAATCAATTGCTGTCATAACTTTAGTGATTCGAAAGAAATCCTTTCAATAAGAACAGAGTATCAATGACTCTCCACATGCTGACGACGCAGCTGTCCACATGCAGCACTCTTATCAAGTCCTCTACTAACACGAAAACTTACAGCGACTCCTCTTCGTTCCAAGACACGTTGAAAAGCCTTAATTCTACTAGAAGTTGGTCTCTTGAATTTTTCACCTTCTATTGGATTGTAGGCAATAAGATTAATATGACTCTGAAAATCTCCAACAAGATCAGCCAATTGCTCAGCATGCTCTAAACGATCATTTAATTCGCCTAAAAGTATATACTCGAAGCTCACACGCCTTCCAGTAATCGAGAAGTAATGTCTACAGTCATTTAGCAAAGCATCAATAGGATATCGCCATGCTGTGGGAATCAACTGCTCACGCAATTTTTGATTTGGAGCATGTAAGCTTACTGCAAGCGTAAATTGTGCGCGACCCAAACGATCAAGAGCTAATTCAGCCAGCTTCGGGAGCATGTCAACGACTCCTACTGTGCTGATCGTTATTCGACGCTGACCTATCCCTAAATCATTATTAAAGCAGCGTATTGCCGATAAAACAGCTTCGCAATTCAGCAAAGGCTCTCCCATCCCCATGAAGACGACATGTGAAGGACGTCTATCCATTGCTTCTCTCACACTTATTACCTGATCCACAATTTCGTGTGTAGCTAGCGAGCGTAAAAGCCCCCCTTTGCCAGTAGCACAAAAATGACAACCCATTGAACAACCGATCTGACTTGAAACACAAACGGTCAAACGATCTCGAGTAGGGATACCAACTGTCTCAACATTTTCTCCCTCATTCGTTCCAAGCAACAATTTTGTCGTCTCATCCAAAGCAACTAGTCGTCTTACTTCTTGAAGCCTTCCAACTTGGACACCTCTCTCTTTTAAATAGGATCTCCATACCTTAGGTAAAACAGTTATTGCCTCAATGTTCTTAACTCCCTTTGTATATAACCAATCATATATTTGACGCCCCCTAAAAGCTGCTTGTCCTGAAGCAACAGCGAATGCTTCCAGTTCACTGACACTGAGGCCTAGCAATACAAACTTATCGCCTCGAGATAGCGAAGCACTCACCAGACAAGAAGGCCATGACCAAGATTAAGTTCCAATAAAATTAACGCAATGAAGCCCATCATTGCGATCCTTCCATTGAATCTCTCCGTGTGCTTATGAAAGCCATATCGAGGCAATTTCCTTTTCGGAATAATCCTTGGTTCAAGCATATAAATTAAGTCCCCCAAGTCGAAAGAAAGAAATGATAATCGGTCAGATTCACTCTCTGCATAGCAATATTACTCATCAGAGAGCAATCCCTCTTCCTGAAGGCCTTCAAGAGCCGCTTGATCAGGCATCTGGTCCTCTTGAAGTTCATCTTCTCCAGTAGGACGTGCAAATGCTGCAAAGTTACTAACTGAGGGATCAATACCATGTCGACTTCTGGTGGCTTCCAAATCCTCATCACTTGGATCATCCAAAACAGCCATCGAGCTTGCTGCAGCAGGTGATGCAGGCATCTCTACTGTGTAATCAGGACGCAGATTCTGCATCCGTCTATAACCTGCAGGATCTTCAGCCAAGATATCTGGATGTGGACCAGCCTCTGCACGTAGCTCTTCCACAAAACCACTAAACCCGGTACCAGCAGGGATCAAACGACCAATAATGACATTCTCCTTCAAACCACGGAGCCAATCAGATTTACCTTCAATAGCGGCTTCAGTCAGGACTCGAGTTGTTTCTTGGAAAGACGCAGCAGAAATAAAACTATCAGTATTCAAAGATGCCTTAGTAATACCAAGCAAAACAGGTGTGAATTCTGCTGGAGCTCCTCCAGTAATAGACATAGCCTGATTTGTATCTTCCACCTGTCGAAGTTCAATCAACTCTCCAGGAAGAAGTGTGGTGTCACCCGCATCTTCAATCCGAACTTTACTGGTCATTTGACGTACAATTACTTCTATGTGTTTGTCATCGATCGAAACGCCTTGAGATTTATAGACATTCTGCACTTCATTAACTAAGCGATGTTGCAGTTTAGCTATAGCCTCTTGAGCAGCCTCCATTAAGGGTTTGCGGTCACGCAAATCTGAGAAGAAGCATTCCAGCAACTCATGAGGGTTAATAGGACCATCAGTCAACAATTCACCTGCCGTAACTTGCTGACCATTACTAACCATCACATTCCTACCAAGAAGAATGGGGTATTCCGAGATCGAATCATCACCTTCAATCACAGTGACAGTAATTGATTCTCCATCCTCTTCTTGCTTGATCTCTACAACACCTGGCTTCTTAGCAAGGATTGCAGAATCTCTTGGTCGACGAGCTTCGAGTAACTCTTCAATTCTTGGCAAACCTTGAACAATATCACCTGTTTTCTGCCTCTCAAATACCAATAATGCCAATCCGTCGCCTCTTTGTACTAAATCACCATCACGAACATGCAAGACAGAATCAGGTGAAACCATATAAGGCCTGCCCAATCTCAAAGTTATACCTTTATTGCTCACCGATTCCACTTCACCACAACATTCAGTAGGCTCTCCTTCAGCCAGTAACTCACCATCAACAATCCGTTGCCCTACCTCCACTAGAGGTTTTCCTTGAGTCGTCAAAGTAGTCGTATCTTCTGCTCTTTCAACGATTAGTCGACGAATAGGATCACCTTCATGGACTTCAGGTAGTTGTGCAACTCCCTCTTGCTTACACAAAATTTGTGTAGTTGCAACAACATCTCCTGCCTGTACAAGCTGATTATCCTCAATTTGCAATTCAGTATGAGTCGAGCCATGACTGGAATCTGACATGGTGTCCCTCCTAACTAAAATGCTCTCAAGAATTACCAAGCGCAATCTTTCAATAGTCTTAGCTCTCTTATCTTTAACAGCCTCAACATCAACAGTCATTTGAGGCGTAGTTTCAAATGTTTCAAGATTTAATTGAGTCTTCAGCAACTCAACTCCCTCTACTGATTTAATCAGTTCACCATCCTTAAATGAAAGTCTCTGAGTAGCTTTTAGGCCTAGGTGAGGACCCTTAGGTTGCTTAACATGAGAAAGCTCAGGCAATTGAGCTTCGTTTGGAATGGTGTATTCCTCAACTGGTCTAAGTAATAAGCCCTTACCTTCAGGTGTTTCAACAGTCTGAACAAAAACCATGGCCTCTGTCTTAATCCCTTTGGCAATCGTTTCACCAGGGTTAACCATCTGCCCATCCCCTTCGTATCGCTCTAAAGCTTTCGCCTCATTGCAGAGATGGAAACTTCCACTACGAACAATTATTTCGCGAAGAATGTCGTTCTTTTGGGTGACAGTAACTATGCCTGCAGTTTGACTAAAAATATCTTTAACCACCTCTGTTCCAGCTTCGATCCACTGCTTATCTTTAATCATCAACAAAGATATATCCTTATTGATCTCATGCGTCTCTTGAGGGATCCAAAGCAAAGTGCCACCTTTGCTCACCTCATAACCATTTTTTGCTGATCGAGCCTTCTTAATAGACAAACCAGGAGCAAATTTTGCAAGGCCTCCTGTCTTAGTTCTAAAGCGATCATCGGCCAGCTCAGCGACAACTTCACCATGACCTATTTTGCTACCTGGAATTGTATTAAGTCGATAATGGGTACCATCTTTAGCTTCTAGATGCCATATCTCACCTGAATGTGTTGACTCACCAAGTAACTTGAAATCCTTGAGAGTCATAGAGGTGGTAACAATTTGCACCTCTCGTGAATCACCTATCGAGTCACGCAAACGAACTTCCCCACCAAACTCACTAGCCTGACTAGCCTCGGCCAAGACCTGGCCTTCTGTTACCTTGACATTTCCTTTGACAACAGGTTGAGCATTTGGGGGCAAATTATAAACATCTCCAGCCAAGACCCACATTCGGCCTAAACGTTGAGCCTTGAGAGTGATATTGCCCTGTCGATCAGTAACTTCCTTCGGTTGAATAACGTTTTCATAACGAACTTGTCCTGCTAAATCACATATGACATCCTTGGTAGCTTTCTCAACACTTTTTTTAACTGCTCCAGCAGAAATCTGAGCAACAGTTACATCTACATCAATCTCTTGAGAATCTTCAACGAATAGCAAAGAGCCATTTGTAATTTCAATTTTTTGGGGCCTACCCTTACCTGCAGGCTTAATTGTCAATGTGAAATTAACCTCAGCTTGCTGCGCTTCCACGCCATGAGGAGTTCTATAACCACGAACTCGAGCCTTTGGACCAAACTCAACAGTTCCAGCGACAATAGAACGCACCACACCTGTTTCAGCAGTAGAAACACCTCCTGTATGGAAGGTTCTCATGGTGAGTTGAGTCCCTGGCTCGCCAATAGATTGGGCAGCAATAATTCCTACAGCTTCCCCTAAATCGACTAATTCGTTATGAGCCAAGGCCCAGCCATAACACTTTCTACATACAGAACGAGTTGCCTCACATGTCAGGGGAGAACGAACCATTACTCCACTGATCTTTGCTTGTTCTAAACGTGCAGAAAGCTTTGGATCAATTGCTGTGTCACGCTCTGCCAGAACTTCACCTTCACTACCTAGAACTTGTTCTGACGTAAGTCGACCAATTAGACGATTCCCAAACTTTCCATCTTCAGCTGATACTAAAATCGCTCTAGTAGTTCCACAATCTTCCTCCCTCACAATCACGTCTTGTGCGACATCAACCAGACGACGAGTTAAATAACCAGAATCAGCGGTTCTAAGTGCAGTATCAACTAATCCCTTACGAGCTCCGTATGAAGAGATCACATATTCAGTGACTGTTAAACCTTCCCGAAAATTAGTTCTAATAGGAAGGTCAATAATTTCACCCTGTGGGTTAGCCATAAGGCCTCTCATGCCAACTAATTGACGCACTTGAGACATGTTTCCTCTAGCCCCAGAATTCGCCATCATCCAAACAGAGTTCAGAGGATCGTTCTGATTAAAATTCTTCTTAACAGCATCAACTAATCTCTCATTAGTTTCAGTCCAAGTGTCGATCACTTTTGTATGTCTCTCAACCTCAGTTATTTCACCCAGTCGATAACATTCTTCAGTAGCAGTGATTTGCTCCTCAGCCTGTCCTAATAAATCTTGCTTTGCTTCAGGGACCTTTAGATCCTCAACAGAAATTGAAACTGCAGCCTGAGTTGCATATCTAAAGCCCAAATCTTTTAGATTATCGGCCATTGCAGCTGTTGCAGCTGTACCATGATGCTTATAAGCCCAAGCCACAAGTTGTTTTAGACCTTTTTTATCAACTACACAATTACGAAAAGGAGGTGGGGTTTTTGCAAGGGGTGGCGTAGTAGTTGTTTGAGCTAACTTCTTTGAACCCCTGGTACTTTTCTTCGAACCCCGGGTCGATTTAGTGGAAGATTTTTTACGTGGCTTAGGAGAGGTGGAAGTCATTAAAAGTCTCTAAAAGGTGAATTGAAAAGGAGTAAAAGGTTTGTGAAGCCTCAACCTGCAGCAACTGCATCAATAATCGTGTGATTCATCACGACACGACCAACAGTCGTAAGTATGTAACGACTAATAAGTCCCCCATCTTCATCTAATCGATCTCGCCGATAAGTCCATTGTTCAAAACGAGTTCCATCTTCAAGGGTATCTTCCTTTATAGGCTTCTCTAGCTCATCATCATCCTCTACTTCTCCGTTAAATCGAACCCAAATCCAATCATGCAAGTTAATTCTCTTATCTTCAAAAGCATGTATAACATCTTCAAGACCTGAAAAGGTTTTAGACCTATCTCCAAATTCAGGTTTAGAAGCTTCAGGTTGTAAAGCCGTTAGATAATACGAACCTAAAACCATATCTTGAGAAGGAGTAATGATTGGATCCCCAGTAGCAGGAGAAAGTATGTTGTTACTAGCCAACATCAACATCCGAGCCTCTGTCTGAGCTTCAATGGCTAATGGAACATGAACCGCCATCTGATCTCCATCAAAATCAGCATTAAATGCTGGGCAAACTAAAGGATGTAATTGAATTGCACGACCCGCAACCAGCTTTGGCTCAAAAGCCTGAATACCCAAACGGTGCAATGTTGGAGCACGATTTAAGAGAATTGGATGACCCTCTATAACTTCTTGTAAAACCTGCATCACCTCATCATCTGCACGTTGAATCAACTTCTTGGCAGCTTTGATGTTGTTGACAATGTTCTGGCGTATCAAGCGATGAATAACAAACGGCTGAAAAAGCTCTATCGCCATCTCTTTAGGCAGCCCACATTGATGCATTTTCAACTTTGGACCTACAACAATTACTGATCGGCCAGAGTAATCAACTCGTTTTCCAAGTAGGTTTTGACGAAAGCGACCCTGCTTACCTTCAATAATGTCACTTAAAGATTTAAGTGGGCGACTGTTAGCACCAACTACTGTTCTACCTCTGCGACCATTATCTATCAATGCATCAACAGCTTCCTGAAGCATTCTTTTTTCATTTCGAACAATGATTTCAGGAGCCAAAATTTCCTGAAGTCGAGCTAAGCGGTTATTGCGATTAATAACCCTTCTATAAAGATCATTTAGATCAGAAGTAGCAAAACGTCCTCCATCTAATTGGACCATTGGTCTTAGGTCTGGAGGGATTACAGGGATTGCATCCAAAACCATCCACTCAGGACTGGCATTAGTGGCAATGAAGTTATCTATAACCCTCAATCTTTTAATAAGCTTCGCTCTTTTCTGGCCTTTACTGTTTGCAATTTCTTCCCTTAATTGTTCAGCTGCTTGAGTTAGTTCAAGATCTTCTAAAAGTTGTTTTAATGCTTCAGCTCCTATCCCAACAACTGGTTCATTCTCTATTGTTGAATCTTCAGCATAAATCTCATCTTCAATCTCTAGCCATTCATCTTCAGTAAGCAATTGTTTATATTTAAGATCTTTGTGATCACCTGGATCTAAAACAACATAGCAATTAAAATAGACAATTTGCTCAACATCTCTTAATGGCATATCTAATAAAATAGCCACGTAGCTAGGTATCCCCTTCAAATACCAAACATGTGAAACAGGTGCAGCAAGTTTTATAAAGCCCATTCTATGTCGACGAACCCTACTTTCAGTTACTTCAACACCACATCTTTCGCAAACAATCCCGCGATGTCTAACTCTTTTATATTTACCGCAATGACACTCCCAGTCCTTGGATGGGCCGAAAATCTTCTCACAAAAAAGACCGTCCATCTCTGGCTTGAGTGTGCGGTAATTAATCGTCTCTGGCTTAGTAACTTCACCAACAACTTGTCCATTTGGAAGGGTACGTTGGCCCCACTCCATTACTCTGTCTGGAGATGCAAGTGTAATTTTGACGTAATCAAAATGATTCTCAGTTCGGAGGTTGCTGTTAGTCATGAACAATTAGGAAGAGATTAAAAAGCAAAAAGAAAAAGTTAACTTTGTGGGAGGGACTAATCTTCGTCGTAATCAGAAACCCCTAAAGATTCATAAGTTGGTCTACTTGGTGTACTTCGTCTTGGATTGACATCCTGCATTAAATCAACCTCCTTTCCTTCATCTGTATAAACAGCAATATCTAGTCCTAAAGACTGAAGCTCTCGCATTAAAACCTTGAAAGACTCTGGAGTTCCTGGTCTAGGTATTGGCTTTCCTTTCACAATTGCATTAAGAGCTTCATTACGACCTTGCATATCATCTGATTTGACTGTTAATAGCTCTTGCAATGTATATGCAGCCCCATAGGCCTCTAAAGCCCAAACTTCCATCTCACCCAATCTCTGACCACCTTGCTGAGCCTTTCCGCCAAGAGGTTGTTGAGTAACTAAAGAATATGGACCAGTCGAGCGAGCATGAATCTTGTCATCAACAAGATGAACCAATTTGAGAATTTGTGCATAACCAACAGTGACTGGCTGATCGAAAGGCTCGCCACTGCGTCCATCTATAAGCTGAAGTTTGCCAGGGCTATCCGGGTTATAAACCCATTCTTTTCCTGGTTGTTGGGCGGCTTTCTGCAAATAAGCTTCGACTGTCTGCTGTGATTTTTCAGCTCC
>CAJWIZ010000006.1 GCA_913041805.1 uncultured Prochlorococcus sp. | reverse complement strand
AATTTTTTCTTATTAGTTATTAATAAAGGACTGGTGTAATTGGTCTGAGCTCGATACTCTAGGCCACATACTTAGATTTCCTTGACCGCAGCCTTACAACATGACTTGCAGTTGCAACGTCGTCTGCATCAAGACAGCATTCATCTTGCAGGTAAGACTATTTATATCAACCCTTTCCTGTATTGGAGACGATTTGATAGCAATACTGACAGGTGGTTGCGAGAGCCTGGACAGTTAGGTGAAGATCAGATCAAGTTGAATCGTAGTCGATTTTATCCAGAGATTGAATGGAGTGATTTAGATGAAGACGATTCAGCTATTAAGGATGCATCAGTTGAAATGTTCTTGAAAAGTCTTGAGTTGATAAGTACTTTTCATCCAGAATTAAACGCGGGGCAATTGCTAGAAGTAGAACGCAAGATGGCCGTGACAAAAAAACGTGCTTTTGAGAGATGGGTAGAAAAATCTTTTCGCAGACGTTGGAATGAAGAGTCAAGAGAACGTAAAAGGTTTGAGCGAGAGCGTTTTTGGCGCTCATTCAAGGAATGGGTAAGTCATGAGACAACTCAGCAAGCTGTTGTCCCATTTGTTGCAGCAATTTTTATATCTGGGTTTACTGGTTGGTCATTAGGTGTATCAAATGTCACTTGTCCTCCATTTTTGATGCCTTCCGAGCAAACTGGTCTTATGTAGCTTTTAGGCTTCTATGGCCGATGATCCAATAGACACCCTCCGTCTTTTTTTGATGCAGGATGTATTGCCTGTTGGAATGGCAATTATTGAGAGAGCTAAAAAAGGAGGTTCGTCCAAAGTAACCGAACCATTTACTGCTTCAGAAGATCCTTTTCAATTACTTCGTCAAGAAGGTGAAGCATCAGCTAAAACTGTGCGTGAACAATTAGATAAGTTCAGTCCAGGACTAGGAAATCCTGTTGTGCCAGTTAAGGTGGCTGTGGAGACGGATGATTCTGAGGTTGATAAGTCTTTGGATACAACAGCTTTGATGCAATGTTTGGACAGACTTCAACTAGGTATAGAAGAACTTGAGAATTTTTTAGATGATGAGTGTTCTAAAAAAACAACCCATATGACTAATCAAGGTTGATTTAGATGAAAGAAATTGCTCAGCAGGATGTCAGCAAGAAAAGAAAGCATGGTTTGGTTAAGCAGCCAGTTGTTTTGTTTTCTTTGTTAATGCTTGCTTTTGCAGCAATTACAGCTCGATTATTTTGGTTGCAAGTGCTTCAAGGTTCTTTTTATCGAAAACTTTCAGATGAAAATCGAATTCGCTTAGTCTCACGCCCCCCCATTCGTGGACGTTTATTAGATCGTCGTGGGAAGATTCTTGCTGATAACAAAGTTACATATGCTCTTTCTGTTCAACCGAGATTAGTGAGTAATGCAACCTGGCCTTCTTTGCGTGATCGATTATCGACTTTGCTGACAATTTCTAAAGACTCAATGGATGAGCATTTTCGTGAAGGGGGTTTAAGAGATCCTTTTCGCATTACGTTGGCGAGAGATTTGAAGCCAGAGCAGGTTTTACGTTTTACGGAAAGAGATGGGAGCTTAAAAGGTGCTCAAGTTGATGTGGAGTTACTGCGTTTTTATCCATATGGGACACTTGCTTCGCATGTTTTGGGTTACACCCAGTCAATTACATCAAAAGAATTTAACTTCTTACGTGAAAAGGGTTATGAAATATCTGATCGCATTGGTAGGACTGGTGTGGAGGCAGCTTATGAAAAGATTTTGAGAGGCAAGTGGGGTGGTGAGATGTTAGAGGTTGATGCTACTGGAAATGTTCAACGTAGTCTGGGTTTTAAATCTCCTGAGTCAGGCAAGGATCTTTCTTTAACAATTGATTTAGAGTTGCAGTTAGCTGCAGAAAAGGCTCTAGAGGGTAAGTCTGCTGGAGCTGTTGTCGTACTTGACCCGCGAACTGGAGCGATTCGAGCTATGGCTAGTAGACCTACTTTTGATCCGAATTTCTTTTCAAAGACATTTACTACGCAAAAAGAATACGATGCTCTTTTTTTGTCTACTGAGATGCCACTGTTTAGTAGGGCTATTAATTCATATGACCCTGGTAGTACATGGAAGCCTGTTACTGCAATGGCGGGTATGGAGAGTGGAAAGTTCCCATCCGATGTTCGTTTGAAAACAGTTCGTTGTATTAAGTATGGGAGCCATTGTTTCCCTGAATACAACCGTAAAGGCTTTGGGTGGATTGGGTATGAAGATGCTCTTCGCTTTTCTAGTAATACTTTTTTTTATCAGATAGGTGTTGGGGTCGGTTCAGAAGCTTTGTATTCAGCTGCTAAGGCATTGGGTTTTGATGCCCTAACTGGAATTGAAATTGGATATGAGGAGAGCAAAGGAATTGTAGGAAATAAGGAGTGGGCTGATCAAGGTAGAGGATGGGGAAAGGCAGGTCAAACTCCTTGGATTCCAGAGGATATTGCTAGTGCTTCGATAGGTCAAGCGGTAGTTCAGGTAACGCCTTTACAACTTGCGCGTGCTTATGCTGTTTTCGCAAATGGCGGGTATTTAGTAACGCCTCACTTGGCTGATTTAGATGTTGATTGGACAGCTCCCAAATATCGGAAGAAGGTAAAAATGCAGTCTTCTACATTAGAGACGTTGCGACGTGGACTTAGGAAGGTTGTTGAATCAGGAACAGCTTCAACACTCAATATAAGATCACCTAATCTTCCTCCTGTCGCTGGAAAAACAGGGACAGCAGAAGATAGTACTGGTGGGTCTGATCATGCTTGGTTTGTGTGTTTTGCTCCATATGAAGCAAGTGAAATTGTTGTCGTTGCTTTTGCTCAAAATACACCTGGTGGTGGCTCGGTCCATGCATTACCAATGGCACTTAAGGTGCTTGAAGCTTGGAATAAAAATCGTTTGAATAATTCCTTGCCGTTATAAACTGGATGATTTGTAGGTGATTTAAGCTGCTTGACTAGTAGGTGTCTGATCAGCAAGTTTTTTTACTAAAATTTTTTTTACTTCTGCTAATGAACATTTAGTTGTTCTAAAGGGTAGCAATGACATTGGACTTCGCTCTGGTCGAACTAACCAAGTTTGGTTTGGTTGTTGCAGGAGCAAAAAACCTCGATAGCGAATTACAACGTTTTGATCGTGTTGAAATCTCATTACAGAGGTAATTCAAGTCAATCTTTTATTATTAATAACACTATATATGGTGTTTGGCTACTACATATGGTGTTTTTTAAATTTTTGAACTTTTAGCAATCAGATCAAAGTTTTACCATCTTTGTTTTTAGATTTCTAGAGGGTTCATTTGCATGAGTCTCTTTAATAGGTCTTCAATCGATGTATCCTGAGCTGGTTTGTTGTTATTGCTCATCAGTTGACGTCCCACGACTTGCGCACCTAAGTGTGTGAGTTGTATACGTAGAGAGAGCAATAATTCCATCCCTCCACCTCCTGAAAAGCTTGCCATCGCTATTGGTCTTCCATTAAATAAGTATCTGAAATCATCTCCCTGGACTGATAACCATGCAAGAGTACTTGTAAAAACCGGAGGGATAGAGCCGTTATATTCAGGTGCACAGATTACCCAGTAAGGAATGGCAGCCATTTTTAGAGACAGTTGTTTAATTAAAGAAGGGATACCGTTTTGAGCATGAGTTCTTGGATTGTAAAGGGGCAAATCCAAGCTGGTTAAATCAAGAAGTTCTGATTTTGTGCCAAGTTGATCCCCTATTTTGATAAATCGTTTTGCAAGTTGAAGATTTTCGCCATTACTAGCAGCTATGACTAGGAGGTTTGATTCAGAGAGCATTGGAAAATTTCAAAGGTGATTGTGGAAATGTGATCAGTAGGTGATATTAATAATTTGCTCCAGTGCGTCGATGATGAACTGCTGTCACTCCTTCTGAATCTATAACTTTGCCATTTTTGACCTCCGCATAAATTAACCAATGATCACCACATTCCATTCTTTGCTTTACATTTGCTTCAAGCCATGCCAAGGCTTCTGGCAGGATTGGTTGGCCTCCAGGGCTATCATCGACCTTTAAACCTGCAAAACGATCTGCACCAGCTGGGAATGGTTGTAGGAATTGTCTCATGAGTTCAGATTGGCGTCCTGCTGCAAGTACATTAAGAGTGAACTCATCCCCACAATGAAGTAGAGCTTCAACAGCTCGATCTTTTGCTATAGCAATACTTAAACCAGGTGGAGTAAAGCTAGCTTGGCTTACCCAGCTTGCGACCATTGCCCCACTTAACGCTGCGTCTCCTGCCCTTTTACGGGTTGTTAAAACACATAGTGAACCTAGAATTCTTCCTAGAGCTAGTGTCGCTGGATCACTACGACTAGTATTCATCCCACTAGTTGCACGACGTTGTTGTGTTTTTCTTGAATTTAATAGCTTTCTACCAAAAATTGTTCCAGTTTCTTCTAGCGTTTTTATCATTCCAGCATCTGGACTAAATTTGATTTTGATTGGTTGAAATCCGAATTTGAAGCCTCCATCTCGAAGTTTATTTTCTAATAGCTCAAGTGCTTCGCCACTCCATCCATAACTTCCAAAAATGCCTACAGGTTTTTCTCGATCACCTTCTGCTAATAAAGTTCCAAGAGATGAGACGATTGGTGTTGGTGCATGTCCTCCGAGTGTAGGTGAACCGATTAGATAGGCATCAGCTTCTCGAATGGCTTTAATTAGCTCTTCCACTGGCGTGAATTCACAATTAAGGCTTTCTATACGAATTCCAGCACGACTAATCCCATTTGCTAGAGCATCAGCAATTGCAGCTGTATTGCCGTAAGCACTAGCAAAAATCAATACTACTTTAAGTAGAGCTTTTTGTTGCCCTTCTCCCCATCTGCGATAGTCATTTAATAAACTACGCCAACTTGTTTCTATTGCTGGACCATGACCTGGTGCAATTCGTTTGATTTCAAGTTCTTCTAATCTCTCAACGATTGTTGCTACTTGACTTTCCATTGGTGCCATTAAACAATCGTAAAAATGTCTACGTTCCTCTTCAGTACTAATTCTGTTAGATTCTGCCCACTGACTTGTACATATGTGGGCAGCAAAAAGTTTATCGCTCATTAATAGGCCTAGTTCCTTTTCAAATACGATTAGGCCACCAGGCCATCTCGGTGTAGGTGTTGGTATTAGTTTTAACCGATAATTTTCATTGACAATAAGTTCTTGCTCTTGTCTAACAATAGTTAGGCTTGGCAACGGTAATTGACTCAAATTAATCCCTTCTTCACTTTTATTAGATGGTTTGCGTAGTGTCCAGAGCTCTTTTATTAATTTTGCACCTGGGTTGGAGGTGATGAGCTCAATATTTTTGTAAGTTTGTGTTAATTCTTGGAGGAACTTGACTCGATTTGGATTGACATGACCAACTATAACTCGCAAATTTTTGCATTTTTTTGGCAATGCATGATTTAGAGCTGATAAAAATAATTTTGTATAGATAGCTCCTGGTGGATGAACAAGAACTGCAGCTTGACTTTCTTCTAGGGAGCTGTTTTCTATTGTGAATAAGAAGCTATTATCTGTGCTGCCTCTTTCAAGTGCATATTCCAGTTCGAAACGCAAACGTTTTGGACTTAATCCTCTCAGGCTTACTAGTCCAGGCTCTATAGGAATCGTAATTATCTCCAAATCATCTTTACCCTTGAAAGATGTATAACGTGAGGGATTTTCCATTAGTAGTGATTGCCAACTTTGCGGTGATGAACTGCAGTCATGGCTTCTGCATCTGCGACATTTCCATGTTCAACAATTGCGTAGATGATCCAATGATCTGGACTCTCTAGTCGTTTTGAGACACGACAATCTAAAAATGCTAAAGCATCAGCTAATACGGGTCCCCCTTTTGCTATTCCTTCTAATATATTGACCCCAGAGAATCGGTTGGCACCTGGTGGAAATCGTTTGAGAAAGTGTCGTAATAAGCTTTGGTAGTTGTCATCTTTTAGGATATTTACTACAAAACAATCATTAACTTGCATTAATGCTTCAATTGCTCTGTCTTTAGCAACTGCCACAGTTAACCCTGGTGGTTTGAAGCTTGCTTGGCTGATCCAACTGGCTACCATTGCACTACTTCGCTTGGTTCCATTTTCAGTTTGGCTAGCTGTGACTATGTAGAGCCCACCACTGAGTCGACCTAGTGCTTTATCTACGTCACCATCAAGGCTTTTCATTGCTGCAATACTTTTTTTCTTGTTCATTAATTGGCCTAAGTCTGTTCCTGCTTCTTCAAATCTTTGAACTGTTTGTGCATCTGGAACTTCTTTGACACGTAGAGGAGCAAATGCTTCTTTTTGACCCAGCTTGCGTAGTTGATTTGTTAGTGCATCTATTGGTTCATCGTTCCCTCCATATGCGTCATAAACGGCTACCCATTGTTTTTGTTTTAATGCAGCAAGTAGGGTTCCTATAGAGCCTCGTAATTCTGCCTCTCTTTGACTTGGCCATGTCGGAACTACAACTGCTTCAGCTCCATTAATCAAACTCGTGAGTTCTTGTGCATCAGTTGCACGTATGTCGACTAGTTGGACTTGTGCTTCTGCTTTGGTGATTCCATGAGCAATGGCTTGACTCAGTCGATCGCAGTAACCATATTGACTTAGGTAGCAAACAGCTGCATAGCATTCTCCTTTACTTCTTTGACTGCTCCATTCACGATAACTGTTGACCCATAATTCCAAGTGATTTCGTAAGAGTGGTCCATGACCAACAGCAATTGTTTCGATTGCAGGTAAATTATCCATTCTTTTTAAAGCTTGTAAGACGCTTCGTGCGTTTGGTCCCATTAGACAGTCGTAATAGAAGCGGAAATCAGGAGCAATTACATCTGGTTCTTTATCAAATACATCTTCGGAGCAGTAATGAAGCCCAAATGCATCGCAGGTGTAGAGAGTATTAGTTCCGTAATCGAAAGAAAAGATTGTGTCTGGCCAATGGAGATTTGGTGCACTCAGAAATTCAAGTTTGTGATGGATATTGCTTGTTGGGTTCGTTCCTAGATCAAGTTCATTTCCACTTTTGACAGCTATTGAATTAAAAGATCGATGTACTTGGTTCTTTAGAAATTGAAGTGCTACTTTTGAAGCCACAATTTGAATGTCAGGATTCAGATCAAGTAGATCATTAATTAGCCCTGAATGATCAGGCTCTGTATGACTGACTATTAGATAATCGACTTCTTTTGGATGAATATGTTCTTTGAGCAGATCAAACCATGCTTCTTGGAACTTCTTGTGACTAGTGTCAACGATGGCTGTTTTTGCCCCTTTGATCAGAAAGCTGTTGTATGTAGTGCCATTTCGAAGACCAAATTCAATATCGAAACGGCTCCGCTCCCAATCAAGTGATCTGATTGTGATGGTATCTCTTGCAATCCTTTCGGACTGCAAAGTGAGTTTTGGTTGTCTAGCCATTTCTATGACCGTGGCACTTCCTTTGATGGCAGCCATGGGATTCTTTAACCTATGTGGAGACTCTAAGAAGTGGCTTGTGAAATATGCAGATGTTGGCTTAGGACCAAGACATATTTGGAAGCCAATTTACGAGAGCTGGGACCAAGATTATGAGGCATAACACCCCAATTTGCAGAGCTACGAATGGCAAGGCTCCCATATAGATTTCTTTAGTTGTAATTGATTTTGGTGCTACACCTCTGAGATAAAAAAGAGCGAAGCCAAATGGTGGGGTTAGAAAAGATGTTTGTAGGTTTGCTCCAATTACTACACCTAGCCATAGGAGAGCATCTGGACCTAGAAGTTGACGAGCTGCTGGAAGGAGGAGAGGAACAGCAATAAATGCAATTTCAAAGAAGTCAATGAAAAAGCCTAAGAAGAAAATAATGAGCATACTTATTGCCATAAATCCAATTTTTCCACCAGGAAGATTGAGTAAAAGGTTCGCGATGAGCTCATCACCATTTAAACCACGAAAAACCAAACTGAATGCTGTCGATCCAAGTAAAATTGCCATAACCATGGAGGTGGTTCGGACGGTTTCGTCACATACTTTCGAGAGGGTTTTGCGACTGAAGCCTCCATGACTTGCAGCAAGCGCCATTGCTCCAATAGCACCAAGAGTACCGGCCTCCGTAGGAGTTGCTATTCCGAAGAATATGCTGCCAAGTACAACTAAAATTAAGCCAAGTGGTGGAAGCATGATTCTTCCCAATTTGACTATTTGGAGTGGTCCTAGATCGATAGGGCTTTGTTGAGGAGCCAGTTCAGGTTTAAGTGCGCTAATAATGAGTATGTATAGAGCAAATGCACTAGCCATGAGAATTCCAGGGATCAATGAACCTAGGAATAAATCGCCAACAGAGATACCTAGTTGATCACCTAGGACTACTAAAACGATGCTTGGTGGAATAATTTGACCCAGTGTCCCTGATGCTGCAATAACGCCTGTTGCTAGTGAGCGGTTATAGCCTGCACGCATCATTGCTGGGAGGGAAATAAGTCCCATCGTTGTCACTGTTGCAGCTACAACACCAGTTGTTGCAGCCAGTAATGATCCAACGAGAACAACAGCAAGGGCTAACCCTCCACGGATCCTGCCTAGAAGTTGCCCCATGCTTTCTAGTAGTCGCTCTGCAATGCCTGATGCCTCTAGCATTGCTCCCATAAAGATAAATGCAGGAATGGCCAGTAAGGTGAAGTTGGCCATAATTCCAAGAATTCTTTGGGGAAGAGCTGTAAGAAAACTTGGATCAATTTGACCTAGGGCTATTCCTAATATTGAGAAGAGAACTGCAATGCCACCTAAACAAAATGCAACTGGGTAACCGCTCAATAGGACAATTACAAGGGCCAAAAACATTCCTGGCCCAAGGAATGCTGTTAGGTCAAAGCTGATTACAAAGCCTAGAAATTCAAACTCAAACAAAGTCATTCTCCTTGTTCTTATTCTCTTGAGATTGAACAATTGAGGATGAGTTTTTTAGTATTAACCAATTTCGAATTGTTTCTGAGATTCCTTGGAGGCTTAGTAGAAGAAAACTAATTGGGATAAGAGTTTTAATCCAATATCGTGGCAATCCGTCAGGATCAGGAGAGATTTCAAGAATGCTCCAGGAATGAATGGTTGGTGTAATTGAGATAATCATGATTCCAACTGCAAAGGGCAATAGCAGGAGCAAACTTCCTAATAGCTCGATCTTCGCTTGACGTTTTTTATTTAAACGACCTTGCAAGATGTCTACTCTTACATGACCTTGACGTTGTAATGTCCAGCCTAAGCCCAATAAAAAAGCTAAGTCAAATAGGTACCACTGACCTTCAATGAGTCTGTTGGAACTGAGATTATGGCCAATAGCTACTCCTACATATCTTCCTATCACATTCCACAGTCCTAAACCAAGCATTAATAGAATTGACCAACGTGCAATCATTCCCATCACTTGATTCAGCTTGTCTATTCGATGTGAAATCTTGATCCATTGATTCATATCATTCATCTCTGTGCATAAGTAAAGCTTAAGAAAGAGAATTCATTTATTTTGTTCCATGATGAAACTTCATTGCGGAATTTTCGCCACTGATTAAAGAGATTACGAAAGCCTTGATCTTTTGCTGACAAGTCTTCATATAGTTGGAATGATGCGTCTGCAGCAGCTTTTAATATTGTTTTATCGTAAGGAACAAGCTCTGTGCCTCCTTTAATGAGTCTTTGGAGCGCAGAACCATTGAGAGTGTCATAACGACTTAACATAGTTAGGTTTGCTTCATAGCAAGCTGTTGTGAAAATTTCTTTGTACTCATTAGGCAATTTATTCCAAGCTTTTTGATTAGCAAGAGCATTTAGAGTTGGTCCAGGCTCCCACCAACCTGGGTAGTAGTAAAAACGAGCTGCTCTAGCAAAACCAAGTTTTTCATCGTCATATGGACCTGTCCATTCGGCTGCATCAATTGCTCCACGATCTAGAGCTAGATAGACCTCTCCTCCAGGAAGAACTTGAACATTGACACCTAGTTGTGCCATGACTTCACCTCCAAGTCCTGGAATTCTCATTTTTAGTCCTTGAAGAGATTGCAAACCTTCAAGCTTTTGTTTGAACCATCCCCCCATTTGCGCTCCTGTATTTCCAGCTGGAAAACCGATAACTCCAAAATCATTAAATACTGCATTCATTGCTTTTATTCCTTCTGCTTCGTAGAGCCAACTATTTTGTTGTTGGGCGGTTAAACCAAATGGGACAGAGGTTCCAAAAGCAAAAGAAGGATTTTTACCTTTGTAGTAATAACTAGCTGTATGGCCACATTCAACAGAACCTGCTTGGACTGCATCTAGCACTTCTAGTCCAGGTACTATTTCTCCAGCTGCATAAGGTTTGATTTGAAAGTTTCCGCCACTTAATGCATTAACTCTTGCGCTAATTGTTTCTGCACCACCATAGATTGTGTCTAATGAGATAGGCCAACTCGTGGCCATTCGCCAACGCACTTTTGGTAATGATGTCACCGTGCTAGTAGTACTTTCTCGTCGAACTGTGCAAGATCCCAGTAAGTTGGCCCCAGCTGCAGCTGTCAGGGCTTTCGCACTAGAGCTAAGGATCTTTCTGCGTTGCATGTTGGTTATTTGAACAGAGACAGATTCTTATATATTGATGTTTTATCAGTGAAAATATCGATATTGCTTTAGTTGTTTTTAAATTCGACACCAATCAGCAAAAGTTGCAGCTTGTCCATAGATCATGTTGTGTTCATCCCATATGGTCCATATGCGGGCATTTTTGATTATGAAATAGTCTCCTTTGCTATTAACTCTTACACCTTCATAATTTTCCAATACATGTTTTTCGCTTACGTTAAGTAATGCCTCTTGACGCTTTGCTCGTTCTTTTTCTGGTGCGGTAAGACGTGAAGGCATACCTATCATTTCGTCCCAACATCTACTCCATAGGTGTAGTGCAGCTGCATTGGCATACTTTATACAAGGATCTTTTGCATTATCATGAGCTATGACAGGGTGAGGCATAGTGAAGAGAATTGCCGCTTTGTGCCGGTTGGATTTGATGTTATTTGAAGCACTACTCAGCAGAGATTCATCAAAGGCTTTTTCATAGGAGTTTAAAAGTAGGCTGATCAGCCTTACTGATTGATTTGTTAGCCAGAGAGAATTATTCACCTGCTGCCATTGCATGGAGCATTGCTTTTTGTGCGAGCATTGCACCTTGACTATGTAAGTGACTTAGGAATTTTTGACGTGCTTCTGGAAAACGTGGTTCTTCTGCCAGAGGTAAGTCTCCTGCGGAATGGAGTCCTGAATCACCTTCCATTGCAGGAGTAATTACGACAAGATCTGCATGTAGGTTGCCTTCATATTTCCACCAAAGACTGGGGTCTAATACTGCAGGGTGAGGTGGTGGAGAACTATCTAAGTTTGTTGTTGAATCTTGAGAATTTTTTCTCTTACTTTCATCTTCTTTCGCTATTGCCTTCAGTGCTGCTCTGCGTTGTTTTGCGAGATCTTCAATCAATTTACTTCTTGTGCGTCCTCGTAGTTGAAAAAGAACAAAGGGGTCTTCACTAAATCGATCTCCCATCAGGAAATAAATTGCACTGATATGTTTGCAAGGGTTGGCTTTATCAGGACAATTACATTCACTGCGTACTTCTTGTAATTTGAAGGGAAATAATCGACGTCCACTTGCTGCAAAAGCTCTCTCTATATCGGCGGGCATTATTCCAGCTAACAATTGAGCAGACCAGCGAGCTTTTTGAGTTAATGCTTCTAGTACGTACCCCCAATCTTCGTCATTCAGGACATCTAGCCAAAGCTTTACTTTATATGGTTCTTCACCAGTTCCTTGAACACGTGCATGAACTCGACGACCTTCGAAACGGATCGATGTGACATTCCCTTCTCTTGCATAGGTCCATGCTCTTTCAAGGCGCTTCTTAAACCTATAGGAATTAATTAACTCCATCCACTGTTCGACCCACCATGGTTGATGGCTTAACCCCTCATTACTTAGTGCAGTTGTGATTTCTGAGTTGTTTGTTGATGAATTTGTCATGTGGTGATGTTCAAGTTAATTGTCTTCTAATGCGACTAATTCTCGCAATTCACTTACTCCTAAACTTCCTAGCCAATCCTCTCCTGATCCAATGATATCTTGGGCAAGGCGAGATTTTTCACGAATCATTTGGTCAATTTTTTCTTCAACAGACCCGCTAGTAATAAATTTGTGGACCATTACTCTTTTTTCTTGTCCTATTCGATACGCTCGATCTGTCGCTTGATTTTCTACAGCAGGATTCCACCATCGATCTATATGAAATACATGACTTGCACGAGTGAGATTGAGGCCTATACCTCCTGCCTTTAATGAAAGTAAAAAAATTTGTGGTCCACGTGGATCTTCTTGGAATCGATCAACCATTGCCTGCCTTTCTTTTTTGGCTGTACTTCCATGTAGGAAAGGTACTTCGAAACTCCATCTTTGTTGCAAATATGCTTGTAGTAAATGTCCCCATTCGGCAAATTGTGTAAACAGTAAGGCCCTATCTCCCGCTTCGATTACTTCCTCTAATATTTCCTCTAGCCTTTGAAGCTTTGCTGAGCGTGTAATAAAGGTTTCTTCAATATTTTTTTCTTTCAAAGCCAATGCTGGATGATTACAAATTTGCTTTAGACGTGTTAAAAGGCCTAGGACTTGTCCATGGCGTTGTCCTCTTGGTGCTCTGGCAATAGAATCTAGGGTATCTTCAACAGTTTTTTGATAAAGATTCTGTTGCTCTTTACTTAGTCCTACCCATTCACTGAGTTCAACTTTTTCAGGTAAATCAGAGATAATTGTTTTGTCAGTTTTGAGCCTTCGTAGAAGAAATGGACTGACTCGAGCTTTTAAATCTTTTAAAGAAGACATATCTCCATATCTTTCAATTGGTAGGCGATATCGCTGATGAAAGAAGTCTTCCTCTCCAAGAACTCTTGGATTGAGAAAATCCATAAGTGCCCATAGTTCACTGACGCGATTTTCTACAGGGGTACCTGTTAAGGCGATTCGGAATCGACTACTCTTATTGCTTTTGGTAATATTCCGTGTGGCTTGACTTTGCTTGGCATTGGGATTTTTTATCGCCTGAGCTTCATCAATCACTACTCCTTGCCAGTCA
>CAJWIZ010000005.1 GCA_913041805.1 uncultured Prochlorococcus sp. | reverse complement strand
AAAGGAAATTCCCAACCCCTACTAGGACCATGCCAAAACCCTCTTGGTCTGACTTTGATCAATTCTGCTTGCGTTACAGCATCAAAAGGAAAAACTACCTTGATCAGACCAGAAGCAGTTAATGCTAAATAACAACTAGAGACTGATTTACTCCCAAATTCTAAAAATCAAGTGATTTTAATATCAATTCTGAAAAATAAATAACGAGTTTTCTTGAAAAATGAAAAAAATAAAATTAAGCATAAATGAATTCATAGAATCATTGACTAGTTTTTGAGTCACGGCACACTACTGGAAACAGCCGAGATACTCGGATGCACAACAGGGATGCGGTTTTCCTCGAAGATCTCTGCCCCAAGCAACGTGTCAGACGCTGGCGTCAATCTTTGCATGGATTTACTGGCCAAAGTTGCATTTATTGTGGCAATCCCTCTGAATCAATCGATCATATTCATCCCCGAAGTCGTGGAGGCTTAAGTATTACCGAAAACTGTGTACCTGCATGCCTTTCTTGTAACGGGCATAAATCAGATATAGAAGCTTTTGAGTGGTATCGAAGACAACGTTTTTATGATCCTCGTCGAGCAATGGCAATACGTGCATGGATGGATGGAGATCTCAGCTTGGCCTTGAGATTGCTGCAGTGGGCTCAACCAATTGGAATAAATCAAAAACAAAATTTGACCAAAGCATCAAAGAAAGAATGGAAATTCCAAACTGCCTGAAAGTTTTACCAAACTTGGCATGCAATAGATGAATTGTGCTTTTCACAAATAGAAGCCAACTGATCAGGCTTTTCAGGAACCAAAATAGTTACAACGCTCAAACAAACAAGGCCCATTGCAAAAGTGAGACTAAAACTACTCTGAAGATCACTAATGGAACGATTCAAAACCTGAAGATGGAGCATGACTCTGGAAGCTAGGGAAAGCTTCAAAGGAGCGCTAACCATGACAAAACCAATTCATAATACATTTGTACTAATGATAAAAGACCTTGTCAAGCGAGTCACCCCACTCCCGCACAATTCAAAACTATTAATTTTAGGAGCTGGTTTTAGCGGCCAACACATAGCCGCACTTGCCCGCGAACTTGGAATCAAAGTGATTTGTAGTCGTCGCAGTAATGAAAAACCAGGTGCTGATTGCGTCTTTAATAGCTCAACTCAAACAGTTCCATCAAAAAGTACTCTGAACAATGTCACTCATTTACTTAGCTGCATCCCACCCAATGCAGATGGTGAAGACCCCGTTCTTTTAAGTCTTAAGAAGCAAATTGAAAATATGCCACTTAGATGGGTTGGATATCTATCAACTACAGGGGTTTATGGAGATTGCAAAGGGAAATGGGTTGATGAGTCATACATCCCTAAACCAGGACTATCTAGAAGCAAAAGAAGACTGGCATGTGAAAAAGCATGGCAAAATTCAGGCTTGCCAGTACAAATCCTTCGACTTCCTGGAATCTACGGCCCTGGAAGATCAGCAATAGAAAATATAAAAAAAGGTAATTCGAAAATGATTAATAAGCCAGGCCAAGTATTTTCAAGAATACATATAGATGATATTGCTGGAGCTATTTTTCATCTGATCAACCTGGCCGAAAATGGACAAAAGCCAAATATTATCAATGTTGCAGACAATCTTCCCTCAACAAATATTGACGTAATGCGATTTGCTGCCTCTTTACTTAATACCTCTTTACCTCCTGTCGAGCAATTTGAAACAGCAGCAAATAATATGAGTCCAATGGCATTATCTTTTTGGCAAGAAAATCGCAGAGTAAGCAATCAAATGCTTTGTAAAGAACTTGGTTATTCTTTATTACATCCAGATTATCAATCAGGTCTAAAGGATTGTTTCTTACAAAGCAAATGAAAATATTAAAGCCAATGAGAATTACCTTAATAATAGAACCTCAAGGAGCAAATTACTAAGTCAAACAAATTTGTCCAAGCCAAAATTCTCATCTACAAAAATCTACAATGCAAAACAATGAGAAATGTTATGAAAGCAAGAGAACGATCGTAATTTCAATGGGAGATCCTGCTGGAATTGGGGGAGAAGTAATCCTAAAAGCACTTGGTTCTCCAAAAATACCACCAAGAATGAAGCCTCTATTAATTGGTTGTAAAAAAAATCTGGAACTAACCTATGAGAACTTAAATTCCAAAGGAATCAAATTTCTAGCAAATCCCAAAAACTTAGAAATTAAAGATTTACCAATCTGCAAAACAATCATTCCAGGCAATCCAAATTCTGAAACTGGAGAAGCAAGTTTTAATTGGTTAACACATGCAACTGAATGCATTTTGCATGGTGAAGCAAGAGCTTTAGTAACAGCGCCAATTGCGAAACATTATTGGCACCAAGCGGGGCATATATATCCTGGCCAAACTGAACGATTAGCAGAACTTGCAAAAATCAAAAATCCTTCAATGCTCTTCACAGCAGTATCACCAAATACTGGATGGCGCCTCAACACATTGCTTGCGACAACACATATTCCACTTTCACAAGTTTCCCAAAAGCTGACACCACAACTGATCGAATCCAAATTAAACACACTGTTATCTTTCTGCAAAAGATTCACAGAAAAACCAACGCTTGCCATTTCAGGACTAAATCCACATGCTGGAGAAGGAGGGAAACTTGGAGCAGAAGAAATTAAATGGCTAATACCACTTTTAAAAAAATGGCAAAAAAATAATCCAACAATAAAAATTTATGGGCCACTTGCTCCTGACACTTGCTGGCTTTCAGCTGCTCAAGCATGGGAAACAAAACCCACCGCAAATACACCAGATGGATTTCTAGCTTTGTATCACGATCAAGGATTGATTCCTATGAAATTAATTGCTTTTGATGAAGCAGTAAATACAACTCTTGGACTCCCATTCGTACGTACATCACCTGACCACGGAACAGCCTTTGATATCGCAGGTAAGGGGCATGCAGATGCAGCCAGCATGATTGCTGCAATTAAAACTGCATGGGAATTAACAGCAAATTAATTTACCCAGGCTTCACTCTCATCAAAACTTCTCCAAATTCAACAGGAGTTCCATTTTCAACAAGAATTTCAATCACTTCTCCACTGACCTCTGACTCAAGTTCATTCATTAGCTTCATGGCTTCGAGAATACAAACCGTTTGACCTACACCTATACGATTCCCTACTTCCACGAAAGATGGCTCACCCGGCGCTGGAGCTCTATAAAAAGTACCTACCATTGGAGCGGTTACATCAATTAAATCGGCACGTGCTGCCGGCACAGGAGGCGGAGGATTGCTAGGTGCCGAAGTGTCAACTTTTAATTGAGGTACTTGTTGAGGAGGGGTTTCAGAAACTGAAGAGACAGAAGTCATAGCTGTCAGATCAGCAGAAACAGGCAAATTCCGCCTTACTTCTAAACGAAAATCTTCTCCCTCCAATCGAAACTCTTGGATATCACTATCAGCCAAAACGGCTAATAAGCGATGAAGTTCTTCGTGATCAAGTTGTATGGACATTAGTTCTCTCGGCCTAGGTAACTGTCGTTGCGCGTATCAACTTTAATTTTCTCACCAATAGAAATAAATAGTGGAACCATCACCTGAGCTCCAGTCTCGAGAATGGCAGGCTTAGTGCCACCAGTAGCAGTATCACCTTTAACACCAGGATCAGTCTCCTTTACTTCAAGTACAACTGAGTTTGGCAATTCAACCTCAAGAGGTTTTCCATTCCAAGAAACCACATTAACCTCCATTCCTTCTTTGAGATATTTACGGCTAACACCAATTTGTCCTGCAGTAAGCCGAGTTTCCTCATAACTTGACATGTCCATAAAGACATAATCGCCTGATTCCATGTAAGTGTGCTGCAGTGTTGACTTTTCAAGCAAAGCCTGAGGCAACATCTCTCCTGCTCGGAAAGTTTTTTCTACAACATTTCCACTTTGCACTGCTTTTAACTTAGTGCGAACAAAAGCGGAGCCTTTGCCAGGCTTAACATGTAGAAATTCAACAACACGCCAAACTGCACCATCTAACTCAATAGTGGTACCAGTGCGGAAGTCATTACTAGAAATCATTTCCGAGGCACGTATCCAGTGATCATAAGACTGTGCGAAAGTCATGCATCATCAAGATCACTCATGGTTCATAAGATTCTTGTCAGCACCGTTTTGACACTATGTGGATGGGCAGCAATAGGTTTTTCATGGACACAACCAAGTCTTGCCGCACTGCCACCTGGCAACGCAGTAAAAGACCCTTATGCCATCCTTAGAAACGCTTTACCAATTGAACAAAAAGAACTTAGAGAAATACAACACAAACTTGAAGACACAAGTGACCTAGTACGTGGAAGTCGTTGGCCCTCTGTTAGTAAAGCAATTTCTGCTAGTCAATTTAGAGTAAGTAATAGAAAACAAGAAATTCTCGAATCAATTCCATCTTCTGAAAAAGAAAATGCAGAAAAAATACTAGCCAAATTAAAAACAAGTCTTGTCAATTTAGGCGAGTTATCGAGCGCTAAAAATAAGAATGAATTTATTGAAGAGCGTAGAAATAGTCTAAAATTAATAGGAAACTTAGAAGCTCTTGCATTAGGTGAAAATTTCCCATACTCCATACCAAAAGAATTCAACGATTTACCTCGCTTACTAGGCAGAGCAAATGCATCCATAAAAACAAGCAAGGGAGATATGAAAGCAATTATTGATGGTTATAATGCACCTTTAACCGCTGGCTCTTTTGTAGATCTAGCTCAAAAAGGTTTCTATGATGGCTTACCCATTAATAGAGCAGAAGAATTTTTTGTACTTCAAACTGGTGACCCCAAAGGACCTGAAACAGGTTACATAGATCCAGAAAATGGAGATCAAAGAACTGTTCCTTTAGAAATAAGAATTCCTGACAAAGTAGACACAATTTATAAAAAAACATTTGAAGAATTGGGACTCTATACAGCAACCCCAACCCTTCCATTTGCTACTCCTGGAGCATTAGGTTGGTCACATTCCGGCACATCAGTAAATGATGGCTCATCCCAGTTCTTCTTTTTTCTTTATGATGCAGAACTAAATCCAGCAGGACGTAATTTAATTGATGGAAATAATGCAGCATTCGGCTACGTAGTTGAAGGTAATGAAATCCTCAATAAGTTAGATGTAAATGATCAAATTATTTCCATCACAATTGAAGATGGTATAGATCGATTCAAATCTCACGCATGAGGTATAAAACTTGCTAGAAAGTCTTGACCAAATTGGTGAAAGAGAGATTCTCAATCGACTAAAAAAGTTTATGCCTGTTGGGCAAATAGAGGACGACACAGCACAACTAAATCCTTTTGGGAAAGAAATCTTAATTAACACTGATGTCCTAGTTGATGGAGTCCACTTTAGTAACGAAACCACTTCAGCCGAAGATATTGGGTGGAGAGCAGTAGCAACTAATATTTCTGATTTAGCTGCCAGTGGAGTCGATCAAATCTTAGGAATAACTGTTGGATTAATTGCACCACCAAAAACCAATTGGGCATGGGTCAATGGAGTTTATAAAGGCATAAACAAGGCTCTAGAAAAATTTGGTGGCAAATTAATTGGTGGTGACTGCTCTTGCGGCAATCAGAAGGTTTTAGCAATCACAGCAATAGGAACTGTTGGGCAACTTCGACTTCATCGTGGAAATGCATTAGATGGAGATTTTCTGGTTGCTAGTGGACCTCATGGATTAAGCCGACTTGGACTGGCTCTTTTATTAAACGATCCGCTAACTAAAAATAATGAAATAACTTATCATCTCAAATCAAAAGCAATTCAAACTCACCAGCGCCCAATTCCCCCATTAAAAGCACTTCAAGCACTTTTAAATTGCAAACCAAAAGATTTGCCATGGAGAGCAGCAGGCACAGATAGCAGTGATGGTCTTCTAGAAGCCTTACACAATCTTTGCAGCAGCAGCAACTGTCAAGCAATAATCGACCCTAAAAACTTACCTAAAGATAAAAATTGGCCAATAGGCTCACAATGGGACAGCTGGTGTCTTAATGGAGGAGAAGATTTTGAATTAATTCTAAGTCTGCCACCATCTTGGGCCCAATCACTAGTCAAAACTTTGCCTTCAAGTCAAATAATTGGAATCATGCAAAGTGGATCACCTAAAATTATTTGGAAAGATGGCAAAGAAATAGAAAAAAATCACCTATTAGAATTTAAACATTTTTAAAAATTCCTTCTTTCCAAATAAGAAAGAAGGAATGTATTTAATCAAAATAAGAATATAAAATTTATTTCCAATTTTTAGAAACTATCTCTGCTAAATCTACTACTCTTTGACTATAACCCCATTCATTGTCATACCAAGCAAGTATTTTAATCATGTTCTCTCCAATCGACATAGTCAAGGCCTCATCAACAATCGTAGATTCATTAGTTCCTGCATAATCAGTCGAAACAAGTGGTAAATCACCATATTTAATAATCCCCTTCATTGATCCCTCTGAAGCTTGTTTCAAAGAAGCATTCACTTCTTCCGCTGTAGTTGATCTACCAGCCTCAAATACTAAATCTACAGCTGAAACATTAGGGGTTGGAACACGCATAGCAATCCCGGTAAGTTTTCCTTTCATCTGTGGATAAACCAACGCAACAGCCTTTGCAGCACCAGTAGAAGTTGGAACAATATTCATTGCGGCTGCACGTGCTCTCCTTAAATCTCTATGACTGTTATCTAAAATTCGCTGATCACCTGTATAACTATGAATTGTTGTCATCAAACCTTTGTTAATGCCAAAAGTTTGATCAAGAACTTTAACTATGGGAGCTAAGCAATTAGTTGTACAACTTGCATTACTCAAAATATCAAAATCTTCATGGCGATATTGATCGGCATTCACTCCAACAACAAATGTTCCTACACCATCACCTTTACCAGGAGCAGTAAGAATTACTTTTTTTGCTCCAGCCTGAATATGTTTACTTGCTCCTACATCAGTATTAAAAACACCTGTCGATTCTATTACCAAATCAACGCCCCACTCTTTCCAAGGAAGATTTAATGGATTCCTATCAGAAAAACATTTTATGGCTTTGCCATTAATTACAAAAGTGTCGTCTGTGTGACTAATCTCTGCATCTTTGATCTGACCAAGAATGGAATCATATTTCAAAAGATGAGCACAAGTCTTTGGATCAGAAGTGACATTGATACCAACCACCTCAATGCCAGTGTTAGAGCCTCTGCTCAACCAACAACGCATAAAATTTCGCCCGATTCGGCCAAATCCATTTATCGCAACGCGCAGGGTCATATCAAAAGCGGGCAAACCGCAGGGTTATTGGCCGCCGATCATACAGACATGGGTCTCACCCTTAGGCAATTAAATCGTCCTTGACAAAAAATTTAGATCTCATTCCCCTACAAAATCAGCCATATGACTCGAAAAATTTGAAATAACGAGCGATAACAAGAAGAGTGACTTATCTTTCAAACCTCTAGAAACCGCCTTTGACAAACCTGCTCAAAAATCAGCTTCATATCCACTTCATTGGAGTAGGAGGTATTGGGATGTCAGGCCTTGCAGCCATTCTCAATGACCGCGGCTATTCAGTTTCAGGTTCAGACAAACAACCCAGTACAACCCTAGAAAGATTGTCTGCATCAGGAATCAAAATCTTTAACAAGCAAAATGCAACAAATATCCAAGCAATTTGTAAAAGCAACTGCGTTCAACCACTCGTTGTAGTCAGCTCAGCTATTCCCAGCTGCAATCAAGAGTTTCAAGCTGCACAAAAGGCAAAATTAAAAATTTGCCATCGATCTGACATTCTCGCAGAACTAATAAAGCAACAACCATCTATCGCAGTAGCAGGAAGTCATGGCAAAACAACTACAAGTACATTTATCACTACTTTGCTTGCTCAAAGCAATCAAGATCCAACTGCTGTTATAGGTGGTGTAATCCCTTACTACAAATCAAATAACCATGTAGGACAAGGAAAATTTCTTGTAGCAGAGGCAGATGAATCCGATGGAAGTTTAGTGAAATTTCAAGCAGAGCTTGGCGTTATCACAAATTTAGAGCTAGATCACATAGACCACTACAAAGATCTGGACTCATTAATCAAAACCATAAAAGTGTTTGAAAAAAGCTGCAAAAACTCACTTGCAAATTTCGATTGCCCAACTATTCGTCAAAACATAAAAGCTTCAAATTGGTATTCAACAAAAACATCTGAAGGTGTTGATTTCGCAGCTTTGCCAATCAAACTCGATGGCAAAAGATCAATTGCCAATATTTATGAAAAAGGAAGACTCATTGGTCAAATCTCTCTACCAATGCCAGGCATCCATAATCTGAGCAATGCGATCGCTGCAATAGGTGCTTGTCGAATTGCAGGTATCCCTTTTGCATTGATAAAAAATATTATTTCTACTCTCAAAGTACCTGGAAGACGTTTTGACTTTCGAGGAATCTGGGAAGGCCGTCAAATTGTGGATGATTACGCCCATCATCCAAGTGAAGTCAAAGCCACGCTTTCTATGGCTCGACTGATGATCAATAGCAAAGAGACTTATTTGCCTCAATCTTCCAGAAGACTTGTAGTAGTTTTCCAGCCACATCGTTACAGCCGCACGAAACAATTTCTAAAAGAATTTGCAATCGCTCTTGGAGAGTCAGATCTGTTGTTAATAGCTCCCGTTTTCTCTGCAGGTGAAGTCCCAATCCAAGGAATTAATAGTCAAGCTCTTGCTAAGTGTTTCAAGCAAAATTATCCAACTGTTCCAGTCATTGTGAGTGGCAATCTTGATGATCTAACCAAGATCATAAAAAACAATACGCAAAATCATGACCTTGTTTTAACTCTAGGTGCAGGGGACATAAACATACTCTGGGACAAACTTCAAAGTGACAAAAAACCAAAATCATGGAAGGCCTCAAAACTTGCGGCCTAGAGCTCTTGAATGAGCTCAAACTGGAAAGCATGGCTTTGCTTTCCAAATACACAACTTTGCGCGTAGGAGGGGCAGCACAATGGCTAGCAGAGCCGAAAAATGAAGAAGAACTCAAATCATTAATTTGTTGGGCTCAAGCCAAACAGATTCCTTGTCAAATAATTGGAGCAGGATCAAATCTTTTAATTAACGACTCAGGACTGAGAGGAATTTGTATTTGTATGAGAAAAATTCAAGGTAGCAAGCTGAATTCAAAGAATGGCTTAATTGAAGCTTCCAGCGGTGAATCTCTTCCAAGTTTATCCAGACAAGCGGCTAAAGCCGGATTGCATGGCTTAGAATGGGCTGTAGGCATTCCTGGAACAGTTGGTGGAGCAGCTGTAATGAACGCAGGTGCCCAAGGAAGCTGTATTGCTAATTGGCTTCAGTCTGTGAAAGTAATACCTTACAAAGGTGGAAAGTCATTTGAAATCAATAACAAAGATCTCGATTTTTCTTATCGAAATAGTCTTTTACAAAAGGAAGAGTTAATTGTTTTATCTGCAAAGTTTCAACTGGAACCTGGTCACAATCATAAACAGCTTAGTCAGGTCACAAATCAAAATCTTAGCCATCGAACCTCAACACAGCCTTATCATCTGCCTAGCTGTGGAAGCGTTTTTAGAAATCCTGAACCACTAAAGGCAGGACGCATTATTGAAGAACTGGGATTAAAAGGCCACCGTATTGGAGGAGCAGAAATCTCTAACATTCATGCCAACTTTATTGTCAATACAGGAAATGCAACTGCAGAAGACATCTCAAAATTGATTGCATTTATTCAAGAAAGAGTGCTAAATGAACATGGTTTTTTACTTTATCCAGAAGTAAAACAACTTGGTTTTAGCCCAAAGGCTTAATTTGACTATTCGTCTACTAATGACATGGCAGCATTCGGACTTCCTAACTTCGGACAACTAACTGAGGCTTTTCGTAAAGCCCAGCAAATACAACAAGATGCGCAAAAGCTTCAAGAAGAGCTAGAAGCATTAGAACTACAAGGGGCAAGCAACAATGGAAAAGTTCTTGTATGGCTCTCAGGCAATCAAGAGCCAGTAAGAGTAAAAATAGACCCATCACTCCTGATGGAAACCAAAGAAGAAGCAGAAAAGGCAATTCTCGAAGCTCTACAGGCTGCATATGAAAATTCAACTACGACAATGAAAAACAAAATGGAAGAACTAACAGGAGGTTTGAATCTCAATCTTCCAGGGATAAATGACGAGACTTAATATTTTCATCAAGCAACTTTCTGTATTGGGGATATCTTTCCCAACTCTTATCAAAACTGCAGCCAGGTTCATCACAATGTAAACAATCACGAAATCTGCAATTATCAACTTCTGATTGACATCTAAATTCTGGAAACAAAAACTGAAGGTCCAATGAATCACATTGTAAATCAGGTCTATTAAATCCTGGTGTATCAGCAACCAAAACTCCTTCTCCTAAGGAGTAAAGTTGAACATGTCTCGTAGTGTGTCTTCCTCGTTGTAACTTTCTTGATAGATTACCGGTAGCAATTATTTCGTCTGAAATCATTAAATTAATCAAACTACTTTTACCAACACCAGAAGGTCCACAAAGCACAGATAAATTAGAATTAAAAAATTTATCTTTTATCTGTTTAACACCTATTCCAGTTTTCATTGAAACTACCATTGGTTTATAACCCCATCTTGACAAACGATTAATCAAATAGTTTAATTCTTCATTAGAAATTAAATCTGTCTTGGTAAGAATTAATCCAACATTCACCTTGCTTCTTTCAGCAGTCAACAAAAAACGACTAGCTTGCTCAACATAAAAATCAGGACTCTTAACTGATAGGACAACAACAACTTGAGTCACATTTGCAACAGGAGGTCTACTTAAAAAACTAGTTCGTGGCTCCAATTCAACAATCACAGCTCTATTTGTTTTCCAATCAATTGAATCAAGAACAACAAAATCACCTACATTAACAACCATTCCAAAATGGATCATCCTCCTCCTAGAAGTGCATAAAAAACGGAAATTTTTATTTGGAATTAAATCATCATGATAAAAATTTTTAAAGGAATTAATATCAGGTTGAACAATAAAATAATTTGCTTTTTTCGCGACTACTCTCCCTTTCAAACTAGAAGATTCAACTATCACTACATATCACCATTAACTTTACCCATGAAAAATCTTCCTTAATAACCTCAACATTATGACCCTCACCTATCAAACCAGAAACAACCATTTCCTCTGGCTCCCCTTTATCAAGAAAAACCTGCAAAGAATCACCAGGAGCCAATTCTTCTAAAGCCAGCCTGCAACGTACATAATTCAATGGACATGGTGTACCACGAAGATCAAGACCATTAACAGGAGAAGATATCATCCATTTTTTCCAAAGAGTCTAGAGAAAAGACCACTATTATGATGGTGGTTTTGTGGCCCTTTCGCTGAGTAATGTGCTGCCAATTTTTCAAGCAAAACCCTCTCCTCATCAGTAAATCGTTTTGGTAAATTAACATTTACCAAAATTGATTGGTTCCCCCTTGCAACTGGATTGCCCAACTTAGGTATACCCTTATTCTCTAAAGTAAGAATTGAATTTGGTTGTGTGCCAATCGGTATTTCTAAAGTTGTAGGCCCATCTACTGTTTCAACTTGAATTGTATCTCCAAGAATTGCTTGCAAATAACTAACATTAATTTCGGTATGAATAGTTAAGCCATCACGTTTTAATTTTGGATGATTTTTAACTTTTAAAAATACATAAAGGTCACCTGAAGGCCCGCCTCGCATCCCGGCATTTCCTTCACCAGAAACTCTCAGGCGAGTTCCAGTGTCAACTCCTGCAGGAATATTAATTCGCAATTTTTTTCTAACTTGTCTTACCCCTTGTCCACCACAAGAACCACAAGGATCTGAAATCACTTGACCACTCCCAGAACAAGCAGGACATTCAGCAACTTGCGTAAAACTGCCAAAAGGAGTTCTTGTTGCCCTTCTAACCTGACCAGCGCCTGCACAAGTAGAACACGTGGAGGGACCGCTACCCGCTTTGGCTCCACTTCCACCACAATTATCGCAAGTTTCTAAGTGAGGAATCTTGATTTCTCGTTCCTGACCAAATACAGCTTGTTTAAATTCAATGGTTAGGTCATAACGCAAATCATCTCCTTGCTGCGGACCTCTGCGTTGCGATCTAGCACCAGCAGGCCCTGATCCTGATCCTCCAAAACCACTGAAAAAGGTTTCAAAAAGATCTGCAAAACCACCCATATCGCCCATATCAGGCATTCCTGCTCCTCCCAAACCAGCTTCACCAAACTGGTCATAACGTGCACGTTTTTGAGGATCACCTAGGACTTCATATGCTCGACCTATTTCTTTGAAACGTTCTTCAGCGCCAGGGTCTTTATTAATGTCAGGGTGATACTGTCTCGCCATGCGGCGATAAGCACGTTTAAGCGTGTCACTATCAGCATCTCTGGTGACACCTAACAGGTCGTAATAATCAGCCATAAATTCTCAACACCATTAAAAATTACATGCCAATTGCATAAATCAATCCTCCTCAAGAGGAGAATCCTCAACCAAATTAGTTGAGCTCTCTTGGGAATTCTCAATAGAAGAGCCAGTATTTTCTTCTTTCGGTCCAGGACCCATTGATACCTTTACTAATGCATGACGCAAGACACGACCATTTAAGTGATATCCACGCTGCAACTCTTCAATAATTTTGTCTTCAGGTTGCTCATCACTGGGTTCTCTAAGCACAGCCTCATGAAGCGTAGGGTCAAAAACCTGACCAACAACTCTCATAGGAGCCACACCTAATTGCTTCAGTACGTCTACAAGCTGCTTATAAAGGCCTTGATAACTTCTATGCAAAGCTTGAGCCTCTTCCCCTTTTGGATCAAGCTGTTGTCTAGCACGATCAAAATTATCTACAACAGGCAATATTGAACTTAAAGTCGTGCAAGTTAACTGCAAACGAAGATCATCTTGATCACGAGTTTGCCGCTTACGGAAATTATCAAAATCTGCTGCTATCCGAACATATTGACTACGTAATGTCTCATGCTCTTTTTCTAATTGCTGCAAGCGGGCCTCATTATCTGATGACTTACTCAAAGAAGGATCTGAAGAATCTTGATTAGAAGCTTGAGATTCTGAACCTGGAGAATTGTTTTCAGCAGTCTCTATGCCGATTTCCTGGCCTGACGAATTACCTGCACCATCACCTTGCTTAGGCAGAGGATCTGTATCTGTTGTGACTG
>CAJWIZ010000004.1 GCA_913041805.1 uncultured Prochlorococcus sp. | reverse complement strand
TGTTCTCTGCTATGCATGGCTCATTGGTTACCTCATCGTTGATTCGTGAGACAACTGAAAATGAGTCCCAGAACTATGGTTATAAGTTTGGCCAAGAGGAAGAGACCTACAACATCGTGGCTGCCCACGGTTACTTTGGTCGTTTGATTTTCCAATACGCCAGCTTCAACAACAGCCGTAGTCTTCACTTCTTCCTGGCGATTTTCCCTGTTGTTTGTGTTTGGTTTACTTCCATGGGCATTTGCACCATGGCCTTTAACCTGAACGGCTTTAACTTCAACCAGTCGATCCTTGATGCTCAAGGTAAGGTTGTCCCAACATGGGGAGACGTGTTGAACCGCGCGAACCTAGGTATGGAAGTAATGCATGAGCGTAACGCTCACAACTTCCCACTTGATCTAGCAGCTGCTGAGACTACTTCTGTAGCTCTTGTTGCTCCTGCAATTGGTTAAGCTCTAAGTGAATTAATTGCTTGGAAATCAAAACTTGGTTTGTTCTGAGTTTGTAAAGCCCCCTCGAAAGAGGGGGCTTTTGATTTTTTCAAAAAGCCGGTGACTGGAATTGAACCTGCGACCTACTGATTACGAATCAGTTGCTCTACCTCTGAGCTACACCGGCAGCAAAAGGAACCTAACATTGTTGTTAGTGCTTTTTGATCAATTGACTAACACTTCTGGACCAGAGTCAAAGTTAGATCCTCAACTTCGATCAAGGTTAATGAAGGAGTTTAAAAGTCCTTTCCGAGGAGTTCGAAGAGTTCTGTGGATTGCATTATTTGGCTCTTCCTGCATAGGGTTGTTAATCATGTCCATTAGAGCAAGTTCCGGAGAAATTGTTCTCTTAAGTGATGCTGGTATTCAAGTTTCAGCTATTACTTTGTTTGGCTGCTTATTGTTTTTTGACCGTCAAAGGAACAAATGAATAAAGGAATTCATTAAATAAAAAAGCTATTAGATTTAATAGCTTTTTTTAATCAAAATTAGAAGGTGAAAGAATTTTTTTAAGTATTTAATTTTCTCTTTTGTGTAACATATTTATAGGCTTCAATATTATCTCCATCCTGCCAGTTTGAGAAACGATCACAACCTATGCCACATTCGAAGCCAGTAGCTACTTCTTTTACATCATCTTTATTTCTTCTAAGGGAGTCAAGATCTCCTTCGAAAACAATTTGCTTCCCACGCCTGACTCTTACTCTGCAATTACGTTGTAATTTGCCATTGGTGATATAACAACCTGCGACAGAACTTTTTCCAATCGTAAATGTTGCTCGAACTTCTGCATTCCCTAACGATTCTTCAATCATCTCAGGCTCAAGTAATCCTTCCATCGCAAGTTGGATGTCTTCAAGCAGCTTGTAAATCACTTCGTAATCTCTAACGTCAACACCTGTAGCATCAGCAGCACGTTTAGCTCCAGAAGCCATTGAAGTATTAAACCCAACAATTACTGCTCCTGAAGCTGCGGCGAGATCGACATCAGTTTCAGTTATTTCACCTGGTGCTGAAAGTAAAACTCGTACTTGGACTTCATCTTTTGGTAATTGCTCAAGGGAACCTAAAATTGCCTCTACACTGCCTTGAACGTCGGCTTTTAATATGAGGTTGAGTTCTTTTAAGTCTCCTTCGCTGGCTTGTCCAGAAATGGCTGATAGAGAAACTCGTCTAGAAGCCATTTGTTGAGCCAAACGAGTAGCTCGTGCATCGGAGGCACGTTCACCTACAACTGCTCTGGCTGACTTCTCATCTGGATAAACTTCGAACTCATCACCTGCAGTTGGAACTTCGTTGAATCCAAGTGCTTCTACTGCTGTAGATGGTCCACTTTCTTTTAACCTTGCCCCATTCTCATCAACCATAGCCCTTACTTTTCCTAAAACTGGTCCAGCAGTAATTACATCTCCAGTTTTTAGAGTGCCGTTCTGAATCAGGAGTGTTGCAACTGGACCTTTGGCTTTGTCGAGATGCGCTTCTATAACGGTACCTTTTGCGAAACGATTTGGATTAGCCTTTAAATCTTCTACTTCTGTCACTAGTAAGATCATTTCAAGCAGTTTGTCGATATTTTCACCTTTAATTGCACTAACTGGGACCATCACCACATCTCCTCCCCATTCTTCTGCAACTAGACTTTGCTCAGAAAGTTCTTGTTTTACTCGGTCAGAGGAAGCGCCTTCTTTATCAATTTTGTTGATTGCAACAACTATTGGTACTTCGGCTGCACGAGCATGACTAATGGCTTCCAATGTTTGAGGGCGTACTCCATCATCGGCAGCAACAACTAGAACTGCAACGTCGGTAACTTTGGTCCCTCTTGCTCGCATTGCTGTGAAAGCTTCATGCCCAGGTGTATCTAAGAAAGTTAGTTTTCGTGGTTCACCTGCATGCTCAATTTCAACTTGATATGCACCAATATGTTGTGTTATCCCTCCAGCTTCTCCAGCCGCCACCCTGGCTTTCCTAATTGCATCTAAAAGACTTGTTTTACCGTGATCGACGTGTCCCATCACAGTAACAACAGGAGGGCGCCTAATTAAATGCTCAAGGTCAGCTTCTTCAATGATCTCTGAGGTTTTCTTGGCTGCTTCTTCAAAGTCATCTTGAAGAACAGGAACACCAAACTCCTCTGCGACAGTTTCAATTGTTGGTAGGTCTAATGATTGAGTAACTGTTGCGGTGATTCCTTTAAAGAAAAGAGATTTGATGATTTCTGAGCTTTCGACACTGAGCATATCTGCTAGCTCTTGAACTGTCAGGTTGGCCTCTGGGACAACTATCATTTCAGGCCGCACTTGCTTTGCTTCCCTAGCGGCTCGTAGCTCCATTGCACGGCGTCGCTGCCTTTGACGTGTAGTTTCTTTTTTTCGCTTTCTCATTGCTGCCATTGGCTTGGCGGCAGCCTTTTGAGTTGTTTTTTGCTTCGCTGGTCTTGCCAGACTGGCAGAAAGTACTAATGCTTGCTTCTCGCCTGCGAAACCACTGGTCTCAGTAGTGAGTGCGTCGTCATTCTCACCAATAATGTGAACTTTTTGACGTTGCTTTTGAGGGGATTTGCTGCGCAGTGCCTCCAGCTTTGCACTGTCATCCCAATCCGGTTTCCCTGTTCGTCTTGCAGCACCAGCCCCTGTACCTGGTCGATGGGTAGGCCTTTTTGGTGCTGGCGCTGGTGTTGGGCGATTAACAGGCTGGTTAGGTTTGTTGGCACCTTCAGATGTGCCTTTGTTCCCTCCTACAGTCGTTCCATCAGGTCGGCGTGGAGATGGAACTCCAGGGCGACCGGTTGGTTTTTGAAGCTGCATCAGCTCCCCTGGAGCGACTGGTCTCCTCATGCCAGTTGGCATATTTGAACGAGGAGGATTCCCTTGCCTGTTGTTGCTATCACGAGAGGTCGCACCACCTCCGGATCGATCACGCCTAATTGGTTTTCCTACGAGTTCTACGGGGTTTCCAGTTGATCGTGGTTGCCCTGGTCTATTTCCACCTTGACGAATAGGTGCATTTGGACGTTGAGAGCCACTACCTCGTTGCTGCAAATTATTTCTTTGGTTAGAGCCTCCTATTGACCTAGGCCCCATACCAGATCTTTTTTGAGGGGCTTGGGGTGTTGGACGACTAGGAGGAGCTACAGGCCTTTTCGGTTGAGGGCGACCAACTAATTCTGGTTTCGCTGCTTGCCGTTGTGATGGATTAGATGGTTTGCTAGGGGGAGCAGCCCGGTTTGAATTATGAGTTGATTGAGGTCTGGATACAATTTTTGGCCTTGGTGCAGAAGCTTTGGCAGGGTTATTGATATTTGGATTGTTAGGTCGATTTGCGCTCTGATTCTTATTGCCTAAATTTGGACGGATTGGAACTGAAGGCTTGTTTGCTGGTCTGGGAGTTGGAGCTAAAGGTCTGGTTGGAGGCGATGGACGATTAACTGGAGCATTTGGAGATTTTTGTGATGCTGCTGCCGAAGGATTTTTTGCTGTGGTGTTTCTACTTTGTATTACAGGTTGCTTAGGTGAAGGAGGGGTTGAAGGAGATTGTTTAAGAGCCCGATGAGGTACAGAGGGCTTAAGAGGGGAAGTTGGTTTTTTTGGGGTTTCAGGAGTTGTTTTTTCTACTTTCTTCTTTTGATTTAATTCTCCAGAAGTTGTTTTTTCAGCAGTTTTTTTTACGGAAAGGATTACTTTTCCTGATTGAGGTTGTTTTTTTGCTGTTGGGCTATCTGCTTTTCCTTTTCTTAAATCTATTCGTATTCGTTTGGCCTCTTCACTACTGATCGAACTGCTATGACTTTTGGCTGCAATAGACAGTTTGTGAGCTGCATCGAGCACATCCTTATTGTCCAAGCCCAATTCCTTGGACAGCTCATAAATCCTGATTTTGCCGCTGCTGGTCATTAAGTTCTCCGAATGTTCGGGACACCTTTTAAATGGGGACTACTCCATTAAAAATGGAGACATAGTTCATCTTGCCTCAGCGGCAGCATCAATGCAGGGATTTAGCCGCTTTTGCAGCATCTCCACAACGCTTGCAGGGATCTGACAACGCAGAGCTTTTTGCAGACGTTTGCGGCGACACGACTCTTCTAGGCATTCCTCATTAGGACATAAATAGGCTGATCTGCCCATTCCACCCTCGAGGACAACTCCACCCTGATAGTCCCTTGTTACTTTCCAAAGCTGTTCACGATTAAATAGCTTTCTACAAGCAACGCATCGACGCAGGATGGGACGCTGGCTCACCGGACTCCATCCTCTTCAGCTGATGAATCTGTAATTTCATCTTGTGCATTTTCATTGGAAGGATTAGTTTCCATTTCTTCATTATTGGTCTGAACGAATTCTTCTTCATCTTCTGGTAATGGATATAACTCTCTAAGACGTGCATCTTCTTCAGCTCGGGTTGCTTGTTCTGCAGCGAGACGAGCTTCAGCTTCACGTTGTAACGCTTCTTCTTCCTCTCTATGAGCTATGAGTTCAGCGACTTCTGAGTCTTCAGTTGCTTGGTCATATTCTTGTGAATTTTTGATATCTATTTTCCATCCAGTTAATCTTGCTGCAAGCCTGACATTTTGTCCTTCACGACCTATTGCAAGACTGAGTTGATCTGGGGGAACAAGTACGTGTGCATGTTGTCCTTCAGGATCTACTAATCTGACCATCTCAACTCGTGCAGGACTAAGAGAGTTGCAAATATATTGAACAGGATCCTGAGACCATCGAATTACATCTATTTTTTCACCACGGAGCTCGTTGACAACTTGTTGAATTCTTGAACCTCGTGCTCCGATACATGCACCGACAGGATCAACCTCCCGCTCGATACTATCGACTGCAACTTTGGTGCGGGGGCCAACTGAACGTGAAGGTGGATTGGCTTCACGAGCTACGGCAACAATACGTACTGAACCTTCCTGTATTTCTGGTACTTCATTTTCAAATAAATAAACAACCAATCCTGCATTAGACCTACTTACAAAAAGTTGCGGGCCACGTCTGGGGACCTCACTGACTTCTTTTAGAAAAACTTTAAAAGTTGCATTCGCTCGATAATTGTCATTTGGTAGTTGATCTCGCCTTGGTAATTCTGCTTCTACTTCTGGGCGCCCTAAACCTGAACTAACAGCCATAATCACCGACTGACGTTCAAAGCGGATAACTCTTGCAGTAAGCACAGGATCTTCAAGATCAGCAAATTCCTCTTGGATCATTCTTCGTTGCTGATCTCGTAGCTTCTGAGCTAGAACTTGCTTCGTAGTTGAAGCGGCCATTCGTCCAAAGTCTTCTTTCTCTGGAGTTACATCTAGAACTACTGTGTCTCCAACTTGTGCATCGTCGGCAACTTGCATGACCTCTGCCAATGCAATTTGATGATCTTCGCTTTCAACTTCTTCGACAATAATTTTGCTAGCTAAAACTCGATAACCTTCTTCTTCAATATCTAATCCAACATCGAAGTTGCTGAAATATTCTTCTTCAAATGGATCTTCGCTGATACCTAAATAAAGTGTGCGTCTGTACCTTTCATATCCTTTTAATAAGGCTTCTCGCAGTGCAGCTTCTACGACTTGAGTGGGGAGCTTTTTCTCCTCACTGATGTCTTCTATTAGGGTATTTAGACCTGGGAGTAAAACTAGAGCCATCGAAGATGGAAAAAAAGGTTTTGTTGAGGCAGCTTTAGAGCTTTGACTTAATTATCCAGTAGGACTGGTTAGAGAGACTTCTATCACATTATTTCGAGGAATAGCGATTATTTTCCCTTTTATATTCAGGTGCAGATGATCTGCAGATCTTTGATGCAGAAGACCTGCTTTATTTAGTTCTATATTTTTTTCATCCCGAAAAGATACTTTTATAGGGAAACCACGAAATGTTTTGAAGTCTCTATCAGTAATTAATTGGGCATCAATCCCTGGGCTGCTGATTTCAAGTACATATGCCTCATCAAGAATCTTGGATGTATCTATAGCTTCCCCCATAGGGCCACTGAATCTTGCACAGTCTTCGAGGGAAACATCACCTCCTCCTGCTTGCCGGATTTGCACCTGCATAGTCATTGGTTTTAAATGTGTGAAAACTTGCACGCCGCATAGGTCAAAACCGTTTTCAGCGGCTGTGCTGAATGCGATTGTTTCCAAATCCGTGACGATAGGGTGAGCCAAGAGGCAGAAAATTCATCGGGCTGCAGCCCGATCAGTTTCAGAATTAAACTGCCTCCATTGTGGAGGTAACCGCCAGGCTATTTAAATTCTACGTGATTACAGGACAAGTGCATTAATCAATAGAAGTAACTCTCTTTTTGCATAATTATTCAATCATCTATCAGAAGAAATCAAAAGAATGGTGCATTTAAATGGCATCTTTGGTGGAAAGTTTTAGTAGGTTCCGCGATAGCCTTTGAACCATGAATTTGCCCAACTCTCTATACCAATGGAGTCGAAGATTCTTGTTTCGTCTTTTGAGCTGTTTTTTGACTCTCTTTATTTTTCAAAGTTCTTTTAGTGGAGACCAGTCATTTGCTTTGGCAGTCCAGGCTTTGGACGATAATGAAGGTCATAGTTTTGTCGCTGAAGCAGTTGAGCGTGTAGCACCTTCTGTGGTTCGTATTGATACTGAAAGGACTGTGGAACGTCAGCCTTTTGACCCTACTTTGATTGATCCTCTATTGAGAGATCTTCTTGGTGATCCTGCTATGGGTCCAGAGCGTGAAAAAGGTCAAGGCTCGGGAGTATTGATTGATGATGCCGGGTTGGTTCTTACTAATGCTCATGTTGTTGAAAGGGTTGATCAGGTCAGTGTCACACTTGCGGAAGGAGAAGTTGCTGATGGCGATGTTATCGGGGCAGATCCTGTGACAGATCTTGCGCTTGTGCGCTTGTCTGAAGGTGATCTTCCTAAGGCTGCACCCATTGGGAATTCCGAAGCTCTCCAAGTTGGTGATTGGGCAATTGCTTTGGGTACTCCTTTTGGTTTAGAACGCACAGTGACACTTGGAATAATTAGTAGTTTGCATAGGAATATAAATAGTCTTGGGTTCTCTGATAAACGTCTCGATCTAATTCAAACTGATGCGGCTATTAATCCAGGTAATTCAGGTGGCCCCTTGGTTAATGGACGTGGAGAGGTTATTGGAATTAATACCTTGGTTCGTTCTGGCCCTGGTGCAGGACTTGGCTTTGCTATCCCAATTAATCTTGCAAGAGGTGTTGTTGATCAACTTTTAGAAAAGGGAGAAGTTGTACATCCTTACTTAGGAGTGCAACTTGTTTCTCTTACAGCTCGAATAGCAAGAGAGCATAATCGTGATCCAAATTCATTATTAGAGCTCCCTGAACGTTCAGGTGCTTTGGTCCAATCAGTTTTGCCTGACAGTCCTGCAGAGAAAGCTGGTTTAAGGAGGGGTGATCTTGTTATCGCTGCTGATGAGATAGTTATTTCTGATCCTCAGTCTTTGCTTGAACAGGTTGACAAGGCAGAAATAGGCGTTCCATTGTCTTTGAAGATAATGAGGAATAGTCTGGAACTAAGTCTTTCTATCAAGCCTTCTGCATTGCCTGGATTTAGTTGAAAAACTTCCTACTTTCACGACGATTATTACTACAAGATGGTAGACCTTCAAAATCAAATGAAACAAGCGGTTGCTTCAGCTGCTGTTGAGCAAATAAAAGATGGGATGGTTTTAGGCCTTGGCTCAGGGTCTACTGCTGCTCTGATGATTGAGGCTTTAGGCGCCAAACTTTCCGCTGGTGAGTTAAAAGACATTGTTGGTGTTACAACTTCCTTTCAGGGTGAAGTTCTGGCCTCAAAATTAGGCATACCTCTTCAAAGCCTTTCTGCGGTGGACCGTATTGACCTGGCAATAGATGGAGCAGATGAAGTTGATCCATCTTTTCAATTGATCAAGGGGGGGGGAGCCTGTCATGTACAGGAAAAACTTGTTGCGACTCTTGCTGAGCGATTTGTAGTTGTTGTTGATTCGACAAAAATTGTTGAACGACTGAATCTTGGCTTCCAATTGCCTGTAGAAGTTTTGCCATCCGCTTGGACTCAGGTTCAAAATACCCTGGCAAAATTAGGAGGTAATGCTGATTTACGTATGGCTGTTCGTAAGGCTGGCCCTGTAATTACAGATCAAGGTAATCTTGTGTTGGATGTAAGTTTTGATGGGGGAATTCTAGATGCTGAGGGTTTAGAAAAAAGGATTAATAACATCCCTGGCGTTTTAGAGAATGGACTCTTTGTGAATATTACAGATGAAGTTTTAGTAGGTGAGGTTATTAATGGAGTCGCTGGCGTCAGAAGTTTGCAGAAGATTGAGTAGAAGGCATAGCCGATCGAATTTTGATTGACTCTGCGTGACTATGGAGGCCTTCGCTTGTTGCTAATTCAATAATTGCATCTGAGGTTTGCAAAAATGCAGCTTGATTAAATTCAATGAGAGAAGTATTTTTCATAAACGTTTCCACGCTAAGGGCCCCACTAAATCTTGCTGTCCCTGATGTCGGAAGTGTGTGGTTTGGTCCGGCCAGATAATCTCCAACAGCTTCAGGTGTCCAGTGACCTATAAAAATTGCACCTGCATTACTAACTTTACTTACTATTGAATACGGGTCTTCAACAAGTAATTCAAGATGTTCAGGTGCGAACTGATTGCTTAGTTCTAAGCATGATTCAAGGTCCTCGCAAAGCACTATTAACCCCCATTCACTAATAGATTCAAGACAAATTTCAGCACGAGGATTTGTTTTTAATTGACGTTTAATTTCTTTTGGCAGGGTCTCTGCAAGTTTGGATTCAGTAGTTAACAAAATCGACGCTGCTAATGGGTCGTGCTCTGCTTGTGCAAGTAAGTCAGCTGCTACTTGTTCAACTTTGGCTGTGTGATCAGCAATTATTAAAACTTCGCTAGGTCCAGCTAATGAATCAATTCCAACTTGTCCATACACTGATTTTTTGGCAAGTGTGACATAAATATTTCCTGGACCAGTTATTACATCAACTGACTTCACTGTTTCTGTGCCATAAGCAAGAGCACCAATAGATTGAGCACCTCCAATTCGAAAGAGCTTTGTTACTCCTACAAGATGAGCAGCTGCGAGGACGATGTTATTTATTTCTCCATTGGATTGCGCTGGTGAGACCATAAAGATTTCTTCAACACCTGCGACTTTGGCAGGAATTGCATTCATAAGAACTGTGCTGGGATATGAGGCTCTACCTCCAGGGACATAAATACCTGCTTTTTTTACGGGCAGCCAGCGACGACCAAGTTTCTCTCCATAGATCCCTTCTTTGAACAGATCAGTTGGTATTTGTTCTTTATGGAAATCTGTTATGCGTTGAGAGGCTATTTGAAGAGCTTCTTGCAGTTTTGTGGGGATATCTTCCCAAGCTTGGAGTAATTTTTCAGAGTTGATTTCTAGTGGCTCTGGTTTGAACCCGTCAAAGCGCTCTGTGTAGTGAGTAAGAGCATGATCTCCTTGTGTTTTCACATCTTGAAGAATTTTTTCAACAGTGCTTTTTGCTTGTTCCTGCTTGTCTCCCGAAGTCCGTTGGGAAATGCGTAGGAGAGCATCACTAGCCAACCCCAAATCACTAATGGTTTGGAATAGTGTTTTGGAGTTCTCTGAATAGTGCTGGCTTCTTTGAGCCAATTTTTTAGGGCAATTCTTTATTTACGCTATAGCCTGCCAACTTAGTTGTCTTGTGATTGCTTCAAAGACTCTTTTTTAAACGGTGCTGAGCTAATGTGAAAAGCTCTTTAACAGCCCAGCCTCAGTGGCAAATAACAAGTCGGCCAAGAAACGCATCGAGATTGCAGAACGCAATCGTCTTCAGAACAAGTCTTATAAGTCAGCCATGCGCACATTAATGAAGCGATGCTTGACTGCTTGTAGTGCTTACACCCAAGAGTCAGGGGAGGAATCAAAAGTTGCTATACAAAAAAATATGAATGATGCTTTTAGCAAAATAGATAAAGCTGTTAAGCGTGGTGTTTTACATCGAAATGCTGGGGCAAATCAGAAATCTCGACTTAGTTCAGCTGTAAAGAAAGCGATTGAGCCTGCCTCTAGCTAGTAAAAACAATAAAAATATATTCACTTAGCAAAGATGTTGGAAATAAACTTTTGAAGGCAAAATACTTATTACTACCGTTTTTAAGATTTTAAAGTGACTTCATCATATTCATTGGTAGATACTCATTGCCATATCGTCTTTCGTAATTTCGATGAGGATATTGAGGCAGTTGCGGCTCGTTGGCGAAAGGCGGGTGTCAAAAGCTTGATGCATGCTTGTGTTGAACCTTCGGAAATCCCAGCAATCCGTTCTTTGGCTGATCGATTTTCAGAATTACGTTATTCAGTTGGTGTTCATCCTCTCGATACTCAGCATTGGAAAGATGACACTCTTGAAATATTGCGCTCTTCAGCTTTGGCGGATGAGAGGGTCTTAGCTATTGGCGAACTGGGTCTTGATCTTTTTAGGGATTCCAATCTTAAGGAACAATTGAATGTTCTTCGGCCTCAGCTCGACTTAGCTGTTGAACTGAATTTGCCAGTGATTATTCATTGTCGAGATGCTGCTAATGAGATGCTAAAGGAATTGCGAAATCGCAAAAAGTTTGGATCTTGTCCAAGGGGCGTGATGCATTGCTGGGGGGGGACAAAGGAAGAAATGGATGGGTTTCTTGAGCTTGGCTTCTATATAAGTTTTAGTGGAACAGTTACTTTCCCTAAGGCTGAAGCCACCCATATATGTGCTCGTGAGGTGCCTGAAGATCGACTTTTGGTTGAAACAGATTGCCCTTTTTTGGCCCCAGTGCCTATGAGGGGAAAGCGCAATGAACCGGCTTATGTTGAGGCTGTAGCTTCGCGAGTGGCTGATTTGAGAGGGTTAAGCCTCTCGGATGTTGCTAATACCACTACTGCCAATGCCAGAAGATTATTTGGCTTGCCATGATTCCGAAGTAATTCCAGGAAAAAATGGCCTTAGAAGTGTAATATTGATGATTGCCTGGTTGTGGAGAGGTCTTGCTTCATCACAACCACCTGAAGAGTCAATCCCCCTTCAAGTGCCTTGTCGACGTCAGCAGTTCTGACCAGAGTTCAGAAAGCTTTTTAGAGCGGTAATGGTTCCCTTTGATGGGATCTCTTGCTGTTTAAAGAAGCTTGATTGAATTTGGTTGATATTACAAAGTCGCAAGTTCAGGCTAACTATTACCCAACTTCTTCAACTGCAGGTTTTCGCATGAGCAGAAGCGCGCTTCAGGTCGCTAAGACAGCTACTTACCTGCCCGATCTGGTTGAGGTGCAGAGAGCCAGCTTTAAATGGTTTTTAGAGAAGGGTTTGATAGAGGAGCTTGAGAGCTTTTCACCTATTACTGATTACACAGGCAAGCTGGAGTTACATTTTGTTGGTAGTGAGTATCGGTTGAAGCGACCTCGACACGATGTGGAAGAGGCAAAACGAAGGGATGCGACTTTCGCTTCACAGATGTATGTCACTTGTAGACTCGTTAATAAGGAGACTGGAGAGATAAAAGAACAAGAAGTCTTTATCGGTGAATTACCTTTAATGACAGAACGTGGTACTTTTATTATTAATGGAGCAGAGCGAGTAATAGTTAATCAAATTGTTCGAAGTCCTGGTGTTTATTTTAAGGATGAGCAAGATAAAAATGGCCGCCGAACATATAATGCAAGTGTTATTCCTAATAGAGGCGCATGGCTCAAGTTCGAAACAGATAAGAATGATTTATTGCATGTTCGTGTAGATAAAACACGTAAGATAAATGCGCATGTATTGATGCGTGCAATGGGATTGTCTGATAATGATGTAGTTGATAAGTTGCGTCATCCTGAATATTATAAGAAGTCAATTGAGGCAGCTAATGAAGAAGGAATTAGTTCAGAAGATCAAGCCTTGCTTGAACTATATAAGAAGTTAAGACCAGGAGAACCGCCTTCAGTGAGTGGTGGTCAACAGCTTTTGCAAACAAGATTTTTTGATCCAAAACGTTATGATTTAGGACGTGTTGGCCGTTACAAAATAAATAATAAGCTCCGTTTAACTATTCCAGATACTGTAAGGACTTTGACACATGAAGATGTTCTATCAACTCTTGATTATTTAATTAACTTAGAGCTAGATGTTGGTGGAGCAAGTCTTGATGATATTGATCATTTAGGTAATAGAAGGGTTCGCTCTGTTGGGGAACTACTTCAGAATCAAGTACGTGTTGGATTGAATCGTTTAGAGAGAATAATTAAAGAGAGAATGACTGTGGGTGAAACTGATTCATTGACTCCTGCACAATTAGTTAACCCAAAGCCTCTTGTTGCTGCAATTAAAGAATTTTTTGGTTCTAGTCAATTGAGCCAATTCATGGATCAAACCAATCCTTTGGCGGAATTGACTCACAAACGTCGTATTTCTGCTTTAGGTCCTGGTGGACTTACGAGGGAACGTGCTGGCTTTGCTGTGCGTGATATTCATCCATCTCATTATGGTCGGCTATGCCCTATAGAGACACCTGAAGGACCAAATGCTGGCCTGATTAATTCTTTGGCGACACATGCAAGGGTTAATCAATATGGCTTTATTGAAACCCCATTTTGGAAGGTTGAGGATGGTTGTGTATTAAAAAAGGGAGACCCCATTTATCTTTCAGCTGATCTGGAGGATGAGTGTCGTGTAGCTCCTGGAGATGTTGCTACTGACGGTGAAGGAAATATTCTTGCTGAGTTGATTCCAGTCAGATATAGACAAGATTTTGAAAAAGTTCCTCCTCAACAAGTTGATTATGTGCAGCTATCACCAGTTCAAGTCATTTCTGTAGCTACTTCTTTAATCCCCTTTCTGGAACATGATGATGCAAATAGAGCTCTTATGGGCTCTAACATGCAGAGACAAGCTGTACCTTTATTACGCCCTGAGCGCCCTTTAGTTGGAACTGGTCTTGAAACTCAAGTGGCCAGAGATTCAGGAATGGTTCCAATCTCACGTGTGAATGGCACAGTTACATTTGTAGACGCTACAGCAATAGTTGTTTGTGATGAAGATGGAGTTGATCACACACATTATCTTCAAAAATATCAGCGATCTAATCAGGACACCTGTCTAAATCAAAGACCTATTGTTAGACAAGGTGATCCAGTAATGGTTGGTCAGGTCTTGGCCGATGGCTCAGCATGTGAAGGTGGAGAAATTGCCTTGGGTCAAAATGTTTTAGTCGCTTATATGCCTTGGGAAGGTTATAACTATGAGGATGCAATTCTTGTTAGTGAACGCTTAGTTAAAGACGACCTTTATACTTCAGTACATATTGAAAAGTATGAGATTGAAGCACGTCAAACAAAATTAGGGCCTGAAGAAATCACAAGAGAAATACCAAATGTTGCTGAAGAAAACCTTGGTAATCTTGATGAAATGGGGATTATTAGAACTGGTGCATTTGTTGAGAGCGGGGATATTTTGGTTGGCAAAGTAACTCCTAAAGGAGAATCCGATCAGCCT
>CAJWIZ010000003.1 GCA_913041805.1 uncultured Prochlorococcus sp. | reverse complement strand
ATACTGAGGTAGCTTATCTGGATCAAAATCATGATAACTACTATTAACATTATTATTTTTAGGAATGTTATTAGTGTTTATTTTTTCAATTGAGTTTGAGTCTTCAAGTTTAATATTTTCTAGTTTCTTTGGCAGTTGTCTTTGTGATTGAGTTTCTGCATTGTTGATGCTTAATAGTTTGACTTCTCCATCATTTCCAAAACTTCTTTGTTGAGGTTGGGGTGGCTGTCCACGAAGCATTAAATCAACAGTTTTTGCCACATCTTGATGAATAGACCAAGAACTTCGACTGTTTATTTCCACTGCTATAGGGAAAGTAGGTTCTGCAGCTCGTTCAAGAACTGTTTTTTGGGTTCGGCGCCTTCTCGCTTCTTCATCACCAAGTGTTACTGATTGGATTCCTCCTACTAGGTCACTAAGGGTTGGATTCTTTATTAAGTTCGCAATAGTGTTTCCATGAGCAGTAGCGATCAATTGAACCCCTCTTTCGGCAATTGTTCGTGCTGCATGAGTTTCTAATTCTGTGCCAATTTCATCTATCACAATTACTTCAGGCATGTGATTCTCCACTGCTTCAATCATGACCTGATGTTGATTCTCTGGATGAGTAACTTGCATTCGTCTGGCTCGCCCAATTGCTGGATGAGGTATGTCTCCATCTCCAGCAATTTCATTACTTGTATCGATTACAACCACTCTCTTATGAAGGTCATCGGCGATGACTCTTGCAATTTCTCTAAGTACCGTTGTTTTTCCCACTCCAGGACAACCCATTAACAAAAGGGATTGATCACTCTCAATCAGGTCTCTAACTATTGCAACTGTTCCAAATACAGCTCTTCCGACACGACATGTCAGGCCAATAATATCTTGTTGTCGATTACGAATAGCACTTATTCGGTGCAATGTTCTTTCGATCCCTGCACGATTATCAGAACCAAATTTTCCTATCTGTTTAATAGTTTTTTCAAGATCACTATTGGATAAGTATGTGCTGCCGAGATTGATTGCTCTCTCTGGATAACGTGCTTCAGGCAGTCGACCAAGATCAAGGACAACTTCAAGTAGTTCCTCTTGGCTTGCTTTTGTCGAAAGTGCTTCTTGAACTGCTTGAGGTAATACCTCAAGCAGTTTGTCTAGATCGTCTGTTACTTGTTTAGGTTTCATTCCACTCAATCTTTTGAAAATGTTGAGTTGAATTCTCTTCAAACTTTTTAGCAGACTTCTGGTCCAGATTTTCTGAATAACCAAGGATTGACTAGTTGTTTGGCTGCTGCAAGTGCGGCCTGCCATCCCTCGGGCCATTCTCGAAGACTGATTTGATTGGCATCTGCTTTGAGCAGCCAGGGTTGGATTAGTTGTCTTGCCATTCCTCCGAATGCTATCCCTGCTGGACCGTTTTGATTAAGAAAATATTGGATGGTTTTTGCATTGGTGCCACCAGCTAATTGAAGTGGCCCTGGTGGCGCTAGAGGGTGCAATTTTGCCCACAAGTCCACTGCTGCTTTGGCAGTTCCCTTCCCAATGTCCCCACTCATACGACGACCATCTAGCTGCCACAAAGGTTTTTGTTCATGATGACGTAGACAGGCATGACGTTCCCAAAGTTCTTGGGCTAGTTCTTCAGAGTTGATGCCATACCCTTGTAAACCGCAACTAACGGCAACTCGTTTAAAAGAAACATTTGCCTCCATGATTGCAGCAACGGCTTTTCTAAACTCTTTTTGACGACCTGGTGCAGTATGAATTTCAATCGCATCAGGGCGAAGTTCTGCAATGAGTGGCGCGAAATCTTTGATGCAAAGATGTTCTTCTTTTTCTTCGATAAGACCTAATGGACAGGCTGATAAACATCGACCACATCCATAACAGCGTTTTGTATTTACACCTGCAAAGTTAGTAATTGCTTTCGCAGGACATTTTGCTTGACAAGGGCGTGGACAGGTTAGAGGGCACCGTTTTGGATCAAACCATGCTTTTCGAAAATGTTTATCTGCACCATCACTAAGACTAATCATCAGCCAAGGTCGGATGCCTATGGCAGCTTCTACCCAATCAAGCGCCTCGCGAGCAGCACATACAACTGCTGCATCAGGAGCCACATCAATGCAGTGAACACCAGCGGTGGCATATACGGCACAAAGATCAGATATCGCTGGGAGATCTTGATTACTTGCTCCACAGATTAATTTGACCCAATTTCCTTTTGCAAGAGCTTCTTCGCCATCAGAACAAGCATGAATATTTAGGTCCAATTCAGAAAAACTATTGGTTGTTTAAAAAAGAATTCATTGATTGCCATTTGAGGCTGCGTGAACCACCCATTTCTACTATCACTTTTAAATATTGCTCACGTTTGCAGAGATCAGTCAGAGCCAATAATTCTGATCTAGATAAAACTTGTCCTTCAAGTAACCAAAGTGCGACAGGTTTTGCCCCATTCATAAGATGACCTAGTTGAGGAACAACTTGTTGCACTTCTCCTAATGCTCCATTCCGCGCCACACTTTGATGACCTAGATGAGGTGGGCGAACACCATGCAATTGCATAAGAAATACTTCTGGATCCCCAAGGCCTCTTGCAGAGGCTAGGTGCGTGTGATAGCCGGCTGTTCGAAGACGGCGTAGCAAACGTGTTTCGAAGCCTCCCTCTAGCGGAACATTGATTGCAATACAGCCTGCGATCTCAAGTTCTTTTCGAAAATTCTTTCCAGATATCAACAAAGGCATGGCTTTAATTCAATCATTACAAAGCTGGCACTTGCCTACAGTAATTATATGAGGTTCCGTCGTGGTGTAGTGTTTTATATCGCTCAGCTTTTCTATGCCCGTCCGCTAGCCGGGCCTCCAGAAAGCTAAGCGGGTTCAGCGATGGCGCTGAATCCTTAGGCCAGAACAAAGTGGGTGAAACCCATTTTGTCGGGAAACTCACTGAACTAAATCTGTTCGGCCAAGTCCCAGCCAGCTGATTCGCTCGCTAGCTCTAATCCAGTTTTGAGTTTCGTCAATTGCGGCTCAGGATTTGATTATTACTAAAGCGTTCTAAAGATCAGTGAACTAATGAAGCCTTTTAAGGTGCTTCTCAACGCTGGCGCTATTACATCCTCATGTCTATCGGCATCCTCGGAAAAAAATTGGGCATGTCCCAGTTTTTCGATGATCAAGGCAGAGCTGTTCCGGTCACTTTGATCGAGGCAGGTCCTTGTCGGATCACCCAACTGAAATCTTCTGATACTGATGGCTATGCAGCCGTACAGATTGGTTTTGGAGTGGCTCGAGAAAAGCTTATGAATAAGCCTTCTCAAGGCCATCTCTCTAAGTCTGGTGACGAATTGCTCCGCTATTTACGTGAATTTCGAGTTCAGGATTTAGATGGATTAAAGCTTGGAGCTTCAGTCACATTGAGAAATTTTGAAGTTGGGCAGAAGGTCGATGTCAGTGGAAAATCAATGGGTCGAGGTTTCTCTGGATATCAGAAGCGTCATGGTTTTAGTCGAGGTCCAATGAGTCATGGTTCCAAAAATCACAGAGAACCTGGCTCTACTGGTGCTGGCACAACTCCAGGCCGCATTTACCCAGGGAAGCGCATGGCAGGACGCTATGGAGGTAAGCAGATCACTACCAGGGGACTCACAATAATCAAGGTTGATAATGAGAGAAACCTTCTTGTAGTCAAGGGCTCTGTTCCTGGTAAACCAGGTTCATTGCTTAATATTCGCCATGCCCGACGTGTCGGAGAGCAGTCGGTTGGAGGAGGTAATTAAAAATGGCTAGTTGTATTGTTCTTGATTGGCAAGGTAAAGAGTCTGGTGAGGCTAGCCTTGATTTAAAGGTTGCGAAAGAATCCTCAGCTGTCGACCTAATGCATAGATCAGTTTTGCGACAGCAAGCCCATACTAGGCAAGGTACTGCAAGCACTTTGACTCGTTCAGAGGTTAGAGGTGGAGGTCGCAAACCTTATAAGCAAAAAGGCACTGGCCGAGCTAGGCAAGGTTCTATTCGTACCCCTTTACGACCTGGTGGTGGAATTATTTTTGGACCTAAACCACGTACATATAGCCTTGCGATGAATCGCAAGGAGCGACGACTAGCATTGCGAACCGCCTTAATGTCTCGAATCAATGATTTGAGAGTTGTTAAAGATTTTGGTAAGGCATTAAAGACCCCGAAGACGAGCGAAATTTCTTCTGCTCTGGGTCGCCTTGGAATTTCCTCTGATTCCAAGGTGCTTATTATTCTTTCTCAACCTTCACAGATCATTATTCGTTCCATACGAAACCTTGAGAAGGTAAAGCTCATAGCAGCTGACCAACTCAATGTCTTTGATTTACTGAATGCCAATGCGTTGGTGGTTGGTGAAGACGCTTTGTCAACTATTCAGGAGGTCTACGGTAATGACTGAATTTTTTAAAGACAGACTCGCAGATGTAATCCGCAAACCGTTAATTACTGAAAAAGCGACAAGGGCCCTGGAATTAAATCAATACACCTTTGAAGTTGATCATCGAGCAGCCAAACCGGATATCAAAGCTGCGGTTGAAAAAATGTTCGATGTGCGAGTGGTTGGAGTTAGCACAATGAACCCACCCCGTAGAACCCGTCGCGTAGGCCGTTTTTCTGGTAAACGTGCTCAAGTAAAAAAGGCGGTAGTGAGATTGGCAGAAGGCAACACTATCCAATTGTTCCCGGAGTCCTAGGAGGGTCTTAAAACTATGGCAATTCGTTCTTTCCGTCCTTATACCCCAGGAACTCGCACAAGAGTCGTTACTGACTTTAGTGAAGTAACTGCTCGCAAGCCAGAACGCTCTCTTGTTGTTGCGAAGCATCGTCGCAAGGGCCGTAATAATCGTGGTGTTATCACCTGTCGCCATCGAGGTGGCGGTCATAAACGCTTATATAGGGTTGTGGACTTTCGCCGTAATAAGCACGGTATTCCAGCCAAAGTAGCGGCGATCCATTACGACCCTCATCGCAATGCTCGTTTGGCGTTGTTGTTTTATACAGATGGGGAGAAGCGTTATATCCTTGCGCCAGCTGGGATCAGTATTGGGCAAGAGGTCATCTCTGGACCTGATGTACCCATTGAGACAGGGAACGCAATGCCTCTCTCTTCTGTGCCTTTAGGTTCCAGTGTTCATTGTGTTGAGCTCTATGTGGGTAGAGGCGGTCAAATGGTTAGAACTGCAGGTGCAAGTGCTCAGGTAATGGCTAAGGAAGGTGACTATGTAGCCCTTAAATTGCCTTCTACTGAAGTTCGTTTGGTTCGCAGAGAGTGTTATGCCACTCTTGGTGAGGTTGGTAATTCTGAGAATAGAAACACTAGTCTTGGCAAGGCCGGACGCCGCCGCTGGTTAGGACGAAGACCCCAGGTCAGGGGAAGTGTAATGAACCCCTGTGATCATCCTCATGGTGGAGGTGAAGGCCGAGCACCTATTGGTCGTGCAGGTCCTGTGACGCCTTGGGGTAAGCCAGCACTTGGCTTGAAGACTAGGAAACGTAACAAGCCAAGCAATAGGTTTGTACTCAGAAAACGTCGCCGTATTTCTAAACGGAGTCGTGGGGGACGGGATTCCTGATGTCATTCACTGCTTTTCTTTTTGCTTAATTCGCTATGGGACGTTCACTCAAAAAAGGACCTTTTATTGCTGATAGCCTTCTACGGAAGGTTGAGAAGCAAAATAATGATGACGACAAGTCAGTGATTAAAACCTGGTCTCGGGCTTCTACAATTTTGCCGATGATGATTGGTCATACCATTGCTGTTCATAATGGCAAAACACATATACCTGTGTTTATTACTGAACAAATGGTTGGTCACAAACTAGGTGAATTTGCCCCTACTCGTACTTTTAAGGGTCACATTAAAGATAAGAAAGGAGGTCGCTAGAAACTATGACAACTTCATCTTCCACTACATCAATTGCAAAAGCCCATGGCAGATATATTCGTGGATCTGTCTCCAAAGTTCGACGTGTTCTTGATCAGATCCGTGGTCGTACTTATCGCGATGCACTGATCATGCTTGAGTTCATGCCGTATCGCTCCACTGGTCCGATCACTAAGGTGCTTCGCTCTGCTGTTGCTAATGCGGAACACAACCTCGGACTTGACCCTGCTTCATTGGTGATTACCAGTGCAATAGCTGATATGGGTCCTTCTATGAAGCGTTATAGGCCACGAGCTCAAGGTCGTGCCTTCGCTATCAAGAAGCAGACTTGCCACATCAGCATTGCTGTGGCAACCCTTTCCGAATCCTGACCCCCGACTACACCCACTGATGGGACACAAAATCCATCCAACCGGCTTACGCCTGGGGATCACCCAGGAACATCGTTCACGCTGGTATGCGCCTCCTAAGACTTATCCAATTCTTCTTCAAGAAGATGACAGGATTCGTAGATTTATTTCCAAAAAGTATGGGACAGCAGGCATTAGTGACGTTCTGATTGCTCGAAAAGCAGATCAGCTTGAAGTTGAGTTGAAGACAGCCAGACCAGGGGTGATAGTTGGGCGCCAAGGGAGCGGAATAGAAGATTTGAGGTCTGGTATTCAGAAGACTATTGGTGATCGCAGTCGACAAGTACGGATCAACGTTGTCGAGGTTGAGAGAGCTGACGCAGATGCATTTTTGTTGGCTGAATATATAGCTCAACAGCTGGAGAAGCGAGTTGCTTTCCGTAGAACAATTCGGATGGCAGTTCAGCGTGCTCAAAGAGCAGGTGTACTTGGATTGAAGATTCAAGTTGGCGGGAGACTTAATGGAGCTGAAATTGCTCGAACTGAATGGACAAGAGAAGGTCGAGTGCCACTGCATACACTTCGCGCAGAGATTGATTACGCGACCAAGGTTGCCTCTACAACTTACGGAGTTTTAGGAATCAAAGTTTGGGTGTTTAAAGGAGAGGTATTAGCCAAAGAAGATCAACCATTGCCTGTGGGTGCCAGTCCGCGGCGCAGGGGTAATCGAAGACCCCAACAATTTGAAGACCGCTCTAACGAGAGTTAATAAGGAGATTGAATCATGCTTAGTCCAAAACGCACCAAATTTCGTAAACAGCACAGAGGCCGGATGCGCGGCGTCGCAACTCGTGGCAACAAGATTGCCTTTGGTGAGTTTGCATTGCAAGCTCAAGACTGTGGCTGGGTTACATCACGCCAAATAGAGGCAAGTCGAAGAGCTATGACTCGCTATGTGAAACGGGGAGGGAACATTTGGATCAGAATTTTCCCTGACAAGCCTGTCACAATGAGACCTGCCGAAACTCGCATGGGCTCTGGTAAAGGCAACCCAGAATTTTGGGTTGCTGTTGTTAAGCCAGGACGCATTCTTTTTGAGATGGGTGGTGAGGAGATCACGGAAGAAATAGCTAGGGAAGCTATGCGATTAGCCCAATACAAACTGCCAGTCAAAACTAAGTTCCTGGCCTTAGACCAGGAGGTTCAGTCAACTGACAGTGAGGGATCTTCTCCTCCTAGTTCTAAACCTGCGACTTTGGAGACTTGATCATGACCAAATCAAATACTGCTGAGTTGCGCAAGCTCAATGATTCCGATCTAAATGAACAGATTAATGGCATTCGCCGTGAGCTGTTTGATCTTCGTTTTCAAAAAGCGACTAGTCAGTTGAGCAACACACACCGTTTCAAAGAGGCCCGCATTAAGTTGGCTCAGCTTTTGACGGTCCAAAACGAGCGATCCCGCTCCAACTCCTCCACTTGATCACCCTATTTAAACCAATGGCACTCAAGGAAAGGCTCGGCACCGTCGTCAGTGACAAGATGGATAAAACAGTGGTAGTAGCGGTTGAAAACCGTTTTCCACATTCCATCTATCAGAAGATTGTTAGCCGCACCACTCGTTACAAGGCTCATGATGCAGAAAACAATTGTCGTGTGGGTGACAGAGTTCGAATTACAGAAACACGTCCTTTAAGTGCTACTAAGCGTTGGGCAGTTTCTGAAGTTATTAGTCATAGCTCTAAAACTCAGGAGGTTCCCAAATGATTCAACAGGAAACTTTCCTAACTGTTGCTGATAACAGTGGTGCTAAACGAATTCAATGCATACGTGTTTTGGGTTCTAATCGTCGTTATGCCCATGTTGGAGATGTGATAGTTGCTGCAGTTAAAGATGCTATGCCCAATATGGGAGTCAAGAAATCTGAGGTTGTTAAGGCGGTTGTTGTCAGGACAAAGGCGACTATGCGTCGCGAGACCGGCAACTCTATTCGCTTTGATGACAATGCTGCGGTTTTAATCAATGAAGATAAAAACCCTAGGGGCACAAGGGTTTTTGGGCCGGTTGCACGTGAATTACGGGATCGGAATTTCACAAAGATTGTTTCTCTTGCACCGGAGGTGATTTAGATGGCGAATTTGATGCAAAAAACGAAGCCTGCCCAACGGATCAAGATGCGAATCCGTAAAGGTGACACTGTTCAGGTAATTAACGGGAAAGATAAAGGCAAAACAGGAGAAGTCTTGAGAACCTTGCCTCTTGAGAATCGTGTCGTTGTTGAGGGGATCAACCTACGTACTCGTCACGTTAAACCAACTCAAGATGGAGAGAGCGGCAGCATTGTTACGGAAGAGGCTTCATTGCATGCTTCTAACGTGATGATTTATTCCAAAGCAAAGAAAGTTGCAAGTCGTGTTGAACTCATTGTTGACAAAGACGGCAATAAAAAGCGCCGCCTTAAGAAAACGGGGGAATTGATTGATTAATTCTTAACTACCTTTCGTCCTCTTCTTTCAACTTCGACTTCTGACAAAGACCAGAAGCAACTTTCCTTCCCAGCTATGTCACTAAAACAGCGCTATAGGGAGACAATTCAGCCCAAGTTGCTGAAAGACTTAAGTCTCTCCAATATTCATCAAGTACCAAAGGTTCTCAAAGTTGTCGTAAATCGAGGCTTGGGAGAGGCAGCTTCAAATGCCAAATCTTTGGAAGCTTCTCTTGCTGAATTAGCTACTATTACTGGCCAGAAAGCTCTAGTCACAAGAGCCAAGAAGGCGATTGCAGGGTTTAAAATCCGTGAAGGGATGCCAATAGGCTGCGCAGTTACCCTAAGGGGAGAACGCATGTATGCATTCTTGGAACGGCTTATCAATCTTGCTTTACCAAGAATTAGGGATTTCAGAGGTGTTAGCCCAAAAAGTTTTGATGGACGAGGTAATTACACCCTTGGGGTGAGAGAACAACTTATTTTCCCAGAGATTTCTTTTGACAAAATTGATGCTATTCGGGGCATGGACATCACCATTGTTACCAGTGCTCGCACGGATGAAGAAGGCAGAGCTCTTCTCCGCGAGATGGGAATGCCCTTTCGTAGTAACTAAGACCTTTTTGTAGAGACTATGGCAAATCACGATCCAATTTCAGACATGCTCACTCGCATTCGTAATGCGAGTGAGAAGCGTCATCAGACTACTCGAGTACCTGCATCTCGGATGTCTCGGAGTATTGCAAAAGTGCTGCGGCAAGAAGGCTTTATCTCCGAAATCAGCGAAGAAGGTGAAGGGATTCGGACTCAATTAGTTCTTGAATTGAAGTACAGCGGCAAGCACCGTAATCCCACTATTCGCGCTATGCAGAGGGTTAGTAAGCCGGGACTTCGAATCTATAAAAATACTCGAGGTCTACCCAAGGTTCTTGGTGGTCTTGGGGTGGCCATCATCTCAACATCTAAGGGCGTTATGAGCGATCGTGATGCTCGCAAACAAGGTGTTGGTGGTGAAGTTCTTTGTTACGTGTATTGATTAGGAATTTGCATTATGTCTCGTATCGGCAAACAACCAATCCCAGTTCCTGAAAAAGTATCTGTCACTCTTGATGGTCTTTCAGTAACAGTCAAAGGGCCTAAGGGAGAATTGACTCGGATCTTGCCTGAGGGGGTGAGTATTAGTCAGGTAGACAACAATATTGTTGTTGCTCCAACAAGTTCTAAGCGTAAGTCGCGCGAACGACATGGCCTTTGCCGTTCACTTGTTGCCAATATGCTTGAAGGTGTCAGTAAAGGATATACACGTAATTTAGAAATTGTTGGAGTTGGTTCTCGTGCTCAGGTCAAAGGTAAAACACTTGTTGTCAGTGCAGGTTATAGCCATCCAGTAGAGGTTGTGCCTCCTTCTGGTATAACCTTTTCTGTTGCTAACAACACTAATGTCACAGTGGCTGGTGCAGATAAGGAATTGGTGGGTAATGAAGCAGCCAAGATTCGTGCAATTAGGCCGCCTGAGCCTTATAAGGGCAAAGGTATTAAGTATGAGGGTGAACGAATACTCAGAAAAGCTGGAAAGTCCGGCAAGAAGTAAATCATTTTCTTCGTTTTTTTTATCTTCCAACCATGTCTATTCTTTCTCGCAAACAACAGACTCAAAAGCGTCATAAGAGGTTGCGGCGTAACCTAAATGGAACATCCGATCGTCCAAGGCTTTCTATCTTTCGATCTAATAACCATATTTATGCTCAAGTGATTGATGATCTTGCACAAAACACTCTTTGTGCAGCTTCAACGTTAGATAAAGACTTAAGAACAGCTTTAAAGAGTGGAGGGAGCAATTGCGATGCTTCTATTGCAGTTGGGGAGCTTGTTGCTAAACGAGCCCTTGAAAAAGGGATTCAACAGGTGGTCTTTGACCGTGGAGGCAACATTTACCACGGAAGGGTAAAAGCCCTAGCCAATGCAGCCCGTGAGGCGGGCCTTAAATTTTGATTCCTGCTATCACCATGACAGAAACAAACACGAACTCCAATTCCCAAGTAGACCAGTCAGCCGCTGTCCCATCAGCAGCCGAAGGTCAAAGCAGTGGCGGGCAAAAAGGTCAGCAACAACAGGAGCATCAACAACGTAGAGGGGGCAAAGGTGATCGTCGAGGTGGAAGGCGAGGTGATCGTCGTGGGCAAGATCGTGATTCTGAATGGCAAGAACGCGTAGTCCAAATTCGACGAGTCTCTAAAACCGTTAAAGGTGGTAAGAAGATGAGTTTTAGGGCGATTGTTGTAGTTGGGAATGAGCGTGGTCAGGTTGGTGTAGGTGTTGGCAAGGCAGGGGATGTTATTGGTGCTGTACGAAAAGGTGTCGCTGATGGTAAAAAGCATATTGTTAGGGTCCCATTAACGCCAAATAGTTCCATTCCTACTCTTTCTAATGGAAGAGATGGTGCGGCTAGTGTATTGATCCGCCCAGCGGCTCCAGGTACTGGAGTAATTGCAGGTGGTTCAATACGTACAGTCTTAGAACTTGCTGGCATCAAAAATGTTCTTGCTAAGAGATTGGGTAGTAAAACACCTTTAAATAATGCAAGGGCTGCGATGGTTGCTTTGGCTAGTCTTCGCACTCACAAGCAAACTGCTAAAGAAAGGGGGATCTCCCTTCAGCAGATCTACTCCTGATTCTTATGACACTTCGACTCGACTCTCTTAAATCAAACAAAGGAGCTCGCCGCCGTAAGTTGCGCAAAGGCCGTGGTATTGCAGCTGGTCAAGGTGCTAGTTGTGGATTTGGAATGCGTGGGCAGAAATCCAGATCGGGCCGACCTACTCGGCCAGGTTTTGAAGGTGGACAAATGCCTCTTTATAGACGCGTCCCAAAACTCAAGCATTTCACTTTGATTAACCCGAAAGCCTTTACTGTGGTTAATGTTTCAGCTTTAAATGAACTTAAGGTAGGCAGTACGGTTAACCTAGATTCACTTGTTAAGAGTGGAGTAGTAACAAGTCCTAAAAACCCTTTAAAAGTTCTGGGAAATGGGAATCTAAAAGTAAAGCTGAAAGTTCAAGCATCCGCTTTCACAGCATCTGCGAGAAGTAAGATTGAGGCTGCAGGAGGGACTTGCGAAATTTTGGCTTAGCGAAAAAGTAGCACTATTAATAATGTGTTTTCGATGTTCTGGTTTCCAAAATTCATTTGCATCCCAGACTTATTTATGAGTTCCATTTATTGAATTCCATACATGCTTGTAGATAGAGGCAGAAATCCAAGTGCAGCTGAGGTTATTTCTCAGTTGATAAGTAACAAAGAACTACGTGGGAGGGTTCTCACTACTTTGAGTTTATTGTTGTTAATACGCTTAGGAATTTATATCCCTCTTCCAGCTATTGATCGAGAAGCCTTTCAGAGTTTTATCGCTCAAGGAGGACAATTGATTGGATTTTTGGATATCTTTACTGGAGGCGGAATCTCTACCTTGGGGATTTTTGCACTTGGAATACTTCCATTTATTAATGCTTCAATTATTATTCAGCTTCTTACAGCTGCATTGCCTCAGTTAGAAGATCTACAAAAAAACGAAGGTGAAGCTGGAAGAAGAAAAATTGCACAAATTACAAGATATGTTGCTCTTGGATGGGGCTTTTTGCAAAGTTTAGTTTTTGCTTCAATTCTTCGACCTTATGCAATAGAAGGTTTGAGTTCTTTTGCATTTATAGTTCAAACTTCTCTGGCTTTAGTAACTGGTTCAATGGTGGTTATGTGGCTCAGTGAAATTATTACTGAAAAAGGAATAGGTCAGGGTGCTTCGTTGGTAATATTTCTGAATATTGTTGCTACTTTACCAAAGGCATTAAGTTCAACAATTGAAAAGGCTCAAACTGGAGACAGAAATGATGTGGTTGGAATAATTGTTCTTTTGATTGTTTTTCTTATCACAATTGTTGGAATTATATTTGTGCAAGAAGGTGCTCGACGACTACCAATTGTAAGCGCTAAAAGGCAGATAGGGGGAACCAGCCTATTGCCCAATAGACAGAGTTATTTGCCATTAAAACTAAATGCAGGAGGAGTTATGCCAATAATTTTTGCTTCTGCTTTGATTTTCCTTCCATTAACAATTGCTAATTTCAGTAAAAACCCAACTCTTATTAAGGCTGCAAGTGCATTAAGCCCAGGCTCTGCTAATCCTTGGCCTTATGCAATTGCATTCTTTGCATTAATACTTGGCTTTGCATATTTCTATGCTTCATTGACTATCAATCCTATTGACATAGCTGCAAATCTTAAGCGTGGAGGAGTCGCAATCCCTGGTGTTCGGCCAGGAAGTGCAACAGCTAATTATCTGTCTGGAGTCCAGAATCGCCTTACTCTCCTGGGCGGACTGTTTCTTGGTTCAGTAGCAATTATTCCTTCTGCGGTAGAAAGAGCTACTAATGTGCAAACATTCCAGGGATTAGGAGCCACCTCTTTGCTGATCTTGGTAGGTGTGGCAATAGACACTGCTAAACAGGTGCAGACTTATGTCATTTCTCAACGTTATGAAGGTTTGGTGCGTCAATAATTACTTTTCTGATTCTCTTTACTATTCCAAGACATGAAGCAACGTTTAGTCTTTCTTGGCCCTCCAGGTGCTGGAAAAGGTACTCAGGCAATTCTTTTATGTAAAAAGCAGGGTCTTTTGCATCTGTCTACTGGTGATTTATTGCGAGCCGAAGTAAAGGCTTCAACACCTTTAGGATTAGAGGCTGCTGAGATTATGAATAAAGGTGAGTTAGTTAGTGACTCGCTGGTCTTATCAATCGTTGAGAAAAGATTATCTGACTTTAATGGGGGCTGGCTTTTGGATGGATTTCCAAGAACTCTTCCTCAGGCAGAATCATTGGAGATCTTGTTAAAACAAATCCATCAGCCTATTGATGCTGTCGTTTTAATTGAGTTGAAGGATGAAGTCTTAATTAAGAGGCTTTTGGCTCGTGGCCGGTCAGATGATGATGAGGCAGTGATTCGTCACCGTATTCAGCTTTATAAGGAAAAAACTGCTCCACTTGTTGATCATTACAACAAACAAGGATTAGTTAATACTATTAGGGGTGATGGGGATATTGAAGCTATAGCAAGTCGAATCGAGGAAAGTTTGAAGTGATTGGTGTAGTAAGCTTATTGTTTGGAAATTTGCAGAGCCACACCCTATGAAGGTGCGCGCCTCAGTCAAGAAAATGTGTGACAAGTGCCGGGTGATTCGCCGTCACGGTCGGGTGATGGTCATTTGTACCAACCCCAAGCACAAACAGCGCCAGGGTTAAAGCTCTGGCAATACTTAGGAGGGAAGGCCTCTTGCTTAATTGCTTGTGAGCATTTCCTTCCAATTTTGCCGTCATTGGATGGCACCCGTTCCCTTTAATTGATTCCTCAGTGGCAAGGATTGCAGGCGTCGACATACCCCGTGAAAAGCGGGTTGAAGTTGCCCTCACCTATATCTATGGAATTGGTCTCACTAGAGCCA
>CAJWIZ010000002.1 GCA_913041805.1 uncultured Prochlorococcus sp. | reverse complement strand
CAAGGTTCCTGCTAGTTTTCAGCCAACCTTGTTACCCACTAATTGATATCAATTTAATGTCAATCGATTTTCCACCTTGGAGCCCTTTCTTTAAAAGAATCCTCCTCTTATTTGTTTTTGTTAGCACCTCAAGCTTTGCTGCGAAGGCCGGGGGTGTCCGAATAACCAGCCATGGCCATAGTTCATTGCTGATTCGTGGTGACGGTAGATCTGTATTACTTAATCCGTTTAAGGCTGTTGGCTGTGCCCAAGGGCTCAAGGAACCAAGACTTCGTGCAAATGTGATTCTTGCTAGCTCCGAATTGGCCGATGAGGGTGCAAGGATTGCGAAAGGGACCTTTCTTGTGAAGCCAGGTTCTTATCGAATAGATGGAATGAACTTAGAAGGATTTACTGCACCTCATGACCGCTTTGGCGGACGTCGATATGGTTTGGCAACTATCTGGCAATGGACTCAAGGGGGATTGAATTTTGCTCATTTAGGAGGTGCTGCTGCACCTCTTAATGGGGAAGATAAGGTATTGCTTGGTCGCCCAGACGTACTGATTATTGCAGTTGGTGGTGGTTCTAAGGTTTATAACGGGTTTGAAGCTGCCCAGGTTGTTAAGCAGTTAAAGCCTAAACGAGTGATTCCAGTTCAATATGTAAGACGAGGTCAAGCCTCTAGCCAATGCGATCAAACAACAATTCAACCTTTCTTAGATGCGTTAAAAGGTACTGAAATTAGAAAAGTTGGGAAAAGTCTTTATTTATCCAACACGCTTTCTGGTCAGACTGTGATTAATTTGATGCGTTAAAGACTCTTTAACTAGACTCGATCACTATTTATAAAGGCCTCCCAGAACTGCTTCATCTGATTACTGGTGCCAATGCTTACACGAAGAGCTCCATCGATCAATGGTTTGCCTTTCATGTTTCTAACAAGAACTCCTGCGGCTTTTAGGGATGCTTCTACTTGGAATGGATCTTGTTTAGGCCAGACTAAAAGATAATTGCCGCCCTCAAGATGGTAACGTCGACCACTTTTGAAGAGTTGTTTTTTTATCCAGTCCCTAGCTATTAAAACCTCTTTGACATAGCTATCGACATATACTTGATCTTTCAAAGCAGCCAAAGCAGCAATGACTGCAAAACTATTGACGTCATAAGGCCCAACGACTCGATTTATTCGATTAATTACGTTATTGTTTCCTATGGCGAAACCAATTCGTAATCCAGCTAAGCCTGCTGTTTTTGAAAGAGATCTGAGAATGATTAGATTAGGCGTGCTATCTAGATCAACTTCTTGTAAGACACTTTCGCCTAAGAAAGCTTCATATAACTCATCGACTACAACTAAAGTGTTAGGTGATGTGTTCGCAAATTTAATAATTTGTTGAGCAGGTATTGTTGTTCCCGTTGGATTATTTGGATTGCAAATTAGTAAGAGCTTTGGCTTGTATTCTGATAATGCTGTTGAGATTTTTTGGGTTGGGAAATTATAGTTTCCTCCTTCGTATGGAAATGCCAGAATTTTCATTCCTTGCATATGAGCACAAGGAGTGTAGTAACCAAAGGTGGGAGTTGTAGTTACTAGTTGATCATCTCGATCACCATATGCATGGAAAATTGCATGGATAGCAGCATCAACTCCATTGAATACCCCAACTTGTTCTGGTCTTATAGGTACATATCTCTTTTTAGCGTTGAGGTTGTCTGTTACAGCTTCTCGAAGCCCATCATATTCTGGATATATCGATATGTGATGACTAGGTATGTTGCGGAGCGCCTCTACAACATGGGGACTTGGCCCAAGTGTATTTTCATTAAAGTCAAGTCGTAGGAGGTTCCTCCGACCCTCCAATGGAGCTTTATAGCCTTGCATCCTTTCCACTTCAGGCCTAGGGCTTACACCTGTAATAGATTTAGTTGGCTTAGATGACTTCATTACATTCGCTCTAAAGTTGGTATGCCTAATAGATTCATGCCTAATTTCAGGGTATCAGCTGTTAAGCGACAAAGTGCTAATCTCGAGCTTCGCGATGGTTCAACGGCTTTTAGAACAGGCACTTGATCGTAGAAGCGATTGAAAATCTGACTTAGTTCAAATAAGTATGTGCAGAGACGATTTGGTAATAATTCCTCTTCCACCTCGTCGATAACTTTATCGAATTTCAGCAGCTCTCTAATAAGAGACCATTCCTGTGGCTCGTTAAATTTAAGACTAGCTATGGTCGTCTGAAGATTTCCCCCTTTCCTTGCAATTCCTGCTATGCGTACTAAGGCATAAAGTAAATATGGTGCAGTGTTGCCTTGCAAAGCAAGCATTTTGTTAAAACTAAATTGATAATTAGTTATTCTGTTTTGGCTTAAATCAGCATATTTCACGGCTGCAATGCCTACTGTATTGGCAACATGTTTAATAAATGCTTCGCTCTCTATTCGACCTTCTTGTTTGAGTCGTAGTCGTAGGTCGGTCTCTGCACGATCGACTGCCTCATCAAGTAGATCACGTAGGCGTACAGTTTCGCCAGAGCGCGTTTTAAGTTTTTTACCATTTTCACCTTGAACAAGTCCAAAAGGAACATGTTCTAAACATCCTTCATTAGGGATCCATTTTGCACGTTTAGCAATTTGGAAGACCCCAGCAAAATGATTAGCTTGACCGGCATCGGTGACATAGATAACTCGACCAGCGCCATCACCGTTAGGGATTGCACTAAATCGATACCTGATTGCTGCTAAATCTGTTGTTGCATAATTGAAGCCTCCATCTTGCTTTTGAACGATCATAGGGAGCGCTTCCCCATCCTTACCTGTGATGTCTTCAAGGAAAACACACTTGGCACCATCATCTACAATTAAAAGATTGGAGTCTTTCAAGTCATCAATGACTTTTTTTAGGTAAGGGTTATAGAATGATTCACCTCTTTCCTCGAGATGTATATCGAGTCGATTATAAATTTGTTCAAATTCTTTTCGTGATTGATCACAAATTAATTTCCATGCTTTAAGTGACTTTGAATTGCCATTCTGCAGTTTTATCACCTCTTCTCTAGATGTTTGTTGGAAGATAATATCCTCATCAAATCGCTGCTTTGCTTGACGGTAGAATTTCACTAGGTCGCCTAATTCGACGGCATCGGCGGTGATAAGTGCTTCAGGCGCAACTGTTTTTAGATGTGCTATTAACATTCCAAACTGGGTGCCCCAGTCACCTACATGGTTAAGCCGTAAGACTTTGTGACCACGAAATTCAAGAACTCGTGCAATTGAATCACCAATAATTGTGGATCGAAGATGTCCCACATGCATTTCTTTTGCAATATTTGGACTGGAAAAATCAATAACTACGGTTGATCTTTCTTTATGTGTGCTTGAGGATTTGAGTGACTGGACTCCAAGTCGCTCATCTTCGAGTTGCTTACTTATCTCTGCTTGTAAACATTCTTCCTTTAGAGTTAGGTTTATAAATCCTGGGCCTGCAATTTCAGGAGACTTGCATAGGCTTAAGAACTCCTTATTCTTTTGGAGTTGCTCAATGATTGCTAATGCTATTGATCGAGGTGATGTTTTTAAGGGCTTAGCTAATTGGAGTGCACCATTAACTTGAAAATCGCCAAATTCAGGCTTGCTAGCCGGTACTAGTTGTGGATCTAGAGTGGAACCCGATTCATGAGCTTTAGATGCAGCTTCTGGAAAAGCTTGCTCCAATGCATTTTTGATATGAATACTTAGAGAATTAGCAATTATGAGCATAGGGGCTGCCTGAATACTTTTTAAATGGAAGGAACTTATCCATGATTATTGATATAAACACCTTATCCATTAACCTGCCTCAAAACGCATGCTGAAATCTGACCATTTACTACGGGTCATTGGTGCACTTGTTGAAATGAGATTAATACCAGTTTTAGCAAAAGCTTTGATTTGCATAGGGTCAACTCCAGAGGCTTCGAGGACAATACGACCGGTTCCATCATCACTATTTGTTCTTGATGCTAAAGCTCGCAATTTTGGAACTAGATCTATAAGTACATTAGGAGCAATTTCATCCAAGAGGATTCCATCAACCCCTGCAATGGTTGCTTCTTCTGCTTGTTCAGGTGTTTCTACTTCAACAATAATTTTTGAAGTCCATGGTGCTGTTGCTTTGATTTTGTTAACTGCTTGAGTAATGCTTCCAGCCCAAGCTATATGGTTCTCTTTAAGCATTGCTGCATCATCTAAGCCAAGTCGATGATTTATTCCTCCGCCACATCTAAATGCATATTTTTCGACTACACGTAGGCCTGGGGTTGTTTTGCGGGTATCTGCAAGATGGATGCCTGTTCCTTTCAGCTCTTTAACTAAAGCAGCTGTAGTAGTTGCAATCCCAGAAAGACGCATGGCGAGGTTGAGGGCGGTTCTTTCTCCTGAAGCAAGACTTGCTGTAGGACCATGCACTTCTAAGAGCCTTTGTCCTTTTTGGAAATATTCACCTTCTTTACGAAGTAAATCTACTTCAATAGATGTATCTAGACGTTGGAATATGCGTTTGGCCAAAGTTCCACCACAAAAGACACCTGATTGCTTCGCTAACCAATAAGCAGAACCATGCTTATTAAGTGAGACGCTGCTCAGATCACCACGACCTAAATCTTCATCTAGCCAAGTGTCTAAAAGATGATTGAATTTAGGGTTTTGAAAATCCACGATAGATTAAAAACTGTCAGTATTAGAGGGAGAGGATATGCAAGCATGTGTTTGGTTAGGCATAACAAAGACCTTATTTGCCAATACAAAAACGAGAGAAGATTCGGTCAAGCAAGGTTTCTGTGATTTCATTACCAGTGATTTCGCCAAGGATTTGAATAGCCTCTCTGAGATCGATGGTCCAGAAATCCCAGGGTAATTTTTGAGTGGAAACTTCTTTAAGTCTATCTAATGCACTGGCAGCATTTGATGCTAGGTCACGTTGCCTTGTATTTAGTGCAAGTTGAATTCCTTGAGTGTCATAAGCTCCACAAATTTTTAATAAGGAACTAGCTAAAGCTTCTTCCCCTTCACCTGTTTTTGCACTAACTGAAACGTAGGCTTGTTTTGTTTCAATGTTCTGGTTTCGCTTGGGTAAACCTGATTTGTCTTGAAGATCGGCTTTGTTCCCTATCAGTAGGAAAGGTATCTCTGGAGGAATTTGATTGAGTAATTCCTTGTCACGTTTTTGCCACCCTATGCTGAGGTCAAAAACCATAATGACAATATCAGCGCTTGTTAAGGCTTCCTGGCTTCTAGCTATACCAAGCTTTTCTATTTCATCATTTGTTGCCCTAATTCCTGCTGTATCAATAAGTGTTATAGGTACACCTTCCAGAATGATTTCGCTTTCCAGAAGGTCTCTTGTTGTTCCAGGTAAGTTGGTGACAATTGCTCGCTCACGTCTACTAAGCCGGTTTAGTAAGGAGCTTTTCCCCACGTTTGGACATCCGATAAGTGCAACTCTTAGCCCTTGATGGACAATAGCTCCACGCTTTGCATCCTCGACCAGTTGTAGTAGGTCTGACCGTACTTTGAGAAGCTCATTTAATATTTCAGAATCGTTTAGAGGAGGTAATTCATCTTCAAAGTCAACTCTCGCTTCCAATTCACTTAGCTGGTCTATCAATGTTTCTCTAAGTGCATTGATTCGTCGTTGGATTCCACCATCTAGACTTGCCATGGCAAGTTGGGCAGCTTTTTTACTGCGAGCCCCTATTAATTCATTGATTGCTTCTGCTTGCGTGATATCAATACGTCCATTCAGGACTGCGCGTTGACTAAATTCCCCAGGCATTGCTCTCCTGACTTCAGGATGAGCTAAAACTCTTTCAAGGACTCGTTGTACAGCTATTAATCCACCATGGCAGTGAATTTCGACGATATCTTCCCCAGTAAAACTCCTAGGGGCTTTCATTATCAAGACTAAGACCTCATCAATTCGTTCATTGTTTTCTTCATTCATTACATGTCCATAAAGGACTGTGTGGCTTGACCAAGCAGGCTTTTTGCCTGCTATATAGACGATGTTTTTCCCAATACTTAATGCTTTGGGCCCTGAGATACGTACTACAGCAATCCCTCCTTGCCCTGGAGATATTGCTGTTGCAATAGCAGCGATTGTTTCGTCAGTAGGCAATGGAATAACCATTCTTCAATAATCCTGTAGCCTTTCTTACGATCAACCCCAGCCTGTCACTTCACAGTTAGCAAGCTCTAGAATTGTTCTAATGAGGTGGAATTTAATCTATCGACTACGCAAAGTTTTGCATTGGGCCTGGTTGCAAGATGGTTCTCCAGCTTATAGGGCACGAGGGGTGGCTATTGGAGTTTTCTGTGGATGCTTGCCCTTCATTGGTTTGCAGACACTCTTAGGGGTCACTTTTGCTAGCTTGTTGCGCGGTAATCATTTATTGGCAATAAGTGGAACTTGGATTAGTAATCCGGTGACATATATCCCGCTATGTTTGCTCAATTATCATCTCGGCTCGGCTTTATTAGGAAATGGATCTCATATGTATGATTTGAGTAGTTTTGCTTGGCAAGACATATGGGGACAGGGATGGATATTTTGTATTAGATTATTATTAGGATCTTTGTTGTCAGGTTTATTGTTTGGGATATTAGTTGGCATCATTGTTTACATGATCCTTAGGTTTAGATCGCCAAGAATTAGGTTAAGGTAATTAATGACTCGATGGAGTGTTTTTTGCTAGCCAAATTCGAACATTCTCTTAGTTAGTTTCTGAGCAATTAATCGCCAAAGATCTTTTGTTATTACTCTTAGTGAGATTTTATTGAGCATTCTTCTAAAGAAGATTTAAATAGTAAGGAAGCACTTTTGGAGTTAAAGAATAAAAATATTTTAATTTTGACCTGTCCGTGCCAAATTAATGACATCAGCCATAGATCTGATTTGATCAATTGTTTTTTCTAATTGGACTGAATTTTTAAGTTCTACGCGCAATTCAATACATGCAGGCTTTCCATAAGAAGTTTTGACCCGGGCATCGCTGACATTTATTCCACTATCTGAAAGACGCATCAGAATATCTTTAAGTATCCCAACACGATCAATTACTTCAATGCGTAATTGAACAGGGAACCTGGAGTTACTGCAGGATGAATTTTGATTCCAATGTACAGGTAATCTTCTTTCACTAGGTATAGAAGAAATATTGGTGCAATCTTGCCTGTGGATAGTAATTCCATGGTTCCCTAAGGCAACAGTCCCTAGAATTGCTTCTCCTGGGAGGGGGCTACAACAGCCACCTAGACGGTAATCAAGTCCTTCGACTCCAATTATTGGTTCTCCTTCAGGAGAATGTGTTTTAGTAGGTAATGTTTCTTTGTGCGGAGCAAGTTGTTTGGTGATATCAGCATTGCTTGGCTGTTTACCATTACTCAAGGCTTGTAGACGTACTTCTTCTCGTAAGCGATTCAGCACTTGTTGTAGAGTTACCGCACCAAAGCCAAGTGCGGCTAGAAGATCTTCTGTGGTAGTTAAGTTGCAACGCTCCGCGACTTTCTTCATCGCATTGCTATTGAGCAACCCATCAAATCCATTGCGACCAATTTCTCTTTCTAAAAGCTCTTTTCCACGTTGAATCGTTTCTTCTCGATGACTTTTTTTGTACCATTGTCGAATACGATTACGAGCTGTTGGAGTGGCGACAAAATTTAACCAATCGAGACTTGGATGAGCTGTCTTATTAGTGAGAATTTGTACAAAGTCTCCATTCTGAAGAGGTGTTGCTAGTGTGCAGAGACGGTCGTTGATGCGAGTTCCGTGGCAATGATTCCCGACTTCAGAGTGGATACGATATGCAAAGTCAACTGCGGTTGAGCCTTTGCGAAGTCCTACTACGTCACCTTTTGGAGTAAAGACAAAAACTTCTTCATCAAAAAGATCTTCTTTGATTGATGCTAAGTAGTCATTATGGTCGTTACTGGCTCCTTCTTGTTGCCAGTCTACGAGTTGCCGTAGCCAGTTGAACTTTTCTGTGTCACCTGCAGCTGGAGAACCTCCTTCTTTATATTTCCAGTGAGCAGCTATCCCAAACTCTGCAATACGGTGCATTTCTGCAGTTCTGATTTGAACTTCTATCGGTCTATGCCTGCCAATGACGGCTGTATGAAGTGATTGATAACCATTTGGTTTTGGTAGGCCTATGTAATCCTTAAACCGTCCTGGAATTGGTCGGAAGCTTTCATGGACCACTGCTAATGCGCGATAGCAGGCTTCAACACTTGGAACAATTATTCTGAGTGCTGCTACATCAAAGATTTCGTGGAAGGCCTTTTCTTGCCTTTCCATCTTGCTCCAGATGCCATAGAGATGCTTAGGCCTTCCACTTACTTCACAATCGGCCAGCCCAACAGAAGTAAGTCGCTCTTTTAGCAAATTAACTGTTACGGCTAATCGCTCTTCTCGTTCACTCCTCTTGGTGGCTACTTCTTGTTGGATTTCACGAAATGCATCAGGTTCAAGCAGTTTGAAAGCAAGATCTTCTAGCTCCCATTTGAAACGACCAATTCCTAGGCGATTTGCTAGTGGGGCATATATCTCACGTGTTTCTCGAGCAATACGTTGTTGCTTGTCAGATTGCAGAGAACCTAAGGTCCTCATGTTATGCAATCTATCTGCAAGTTTAACTAGTACAACACGAATATCACTAGCCATAGCCAGAAACATTTTGCGTAGGTTTTCTGCTTGTGCTTCTGTTCGATTTGTGAAGTGAATTCCTCCCAGCTTTGTCACTCCTTCGACTAAACCTTTTACTTCACTGCCAAAAAAACTCTCTAACTGATCAGGAGTCAGATCTGTATCCTCTACAACATCATGTAGAAATCCTGCGGCTATAACACTTGGACTTGCTCCAATGTCTCTTAGTAGATCAGCTACAGCCAGTGGGTGGACTATATAGGGTTCTCCACTGGCTCTGAATTGTCCATCATGTAGTTGAAAAGCTAAATGAAACGCACCTGCAAGAAGACCTTCTGCATCTGTGGGACAACTGTGGCCAAGTTGCGGGGGATGTTTTTTGAGACAATCTTTTAACCATGGAGGGATTTCAATCCCATAGTCATCAATATTTTTGATGGGATCTGTTCTCAGCTGGGGTTCATTAGGCAAACTTGAATCACAGACCAAATCGGTCTGTTTCAAATCGGTCGTAGGACTTGCATTAAGCATCCGGTTCAGCCGATTAACACATGATATTCAGACTTAGGAACCCGTGCTACTCCCTATGCCCAGTTCTTTAGAGCAAATTTTGAATATTCAAAGGTGTTACATGCGCTATCCAACCAGTCATAGTTGGATTCTTGAAGGTTTCAATTTGAGAATTGCTTCTAAAGAGCGTTTGGCCCTAGTTGGACCGTCAGGGTGTGGAAAGAGCACTGTTGCAAGAGTCGTTTTGCAACTTTTGCCGCCAGGCAGCACCTGTAAAGGAGAGTTACTGCTGGCCAAGCAAGATCCAAGAGAAATGACTGAAGCAGGTCTGAGGGAACTTCGTGGAAAGGCTGTTGGACTTGTGTTTCAAGACCCGATGACTCGACTCAACCCACTTTTGACGATTGGGGGCCACCTTATTGACACTATTCGCGCTCATTGTCCAGAAAAGAATGCAATTTGGACTCAGGAGAAGGCCGAAGTATTGCTTGAACGAGTAGGAATTAGTTCTTCTCGCTTTTATGCATATCCGCATGAATTGAGTGGAGGAATGCGTCAAAGATTGGCCATTGCGTTGGCCATTGCTTTGGACCCTCCATTAGTGATTGCTGATGAACCTACGACAAGCCTGGATGTTGCAATCGCTGATCAAATCATGGCTCAGTTAAGCAGCCTGTGTGATGAAATTGGTAGCGCACTTTTGTTGATTACGCATGACCTTGCATTGGCGGCTCGTTGGTGTGAACGAATCAACATTATGGAAAATGGTCAAATTGTCGAGGAAGGATTTTGTGCTGAATTTGTTAAAAGTCCCAAATCTGATCTTGGTCAACGACTTGTCAATGCGGCTAGAGCCAAAGAAGAAATGCGAACCCCTGAAAAGGTTCATGCTGAATTGGTTCTAGAGGTTGAAGGATTGCGTTGTTGGCATGCAATAGGGGGTATGCCATGGCATTTGAATTGGCTGAAAGCGGTTAATGATGTCAGTTTTGGGCTTCATGCTGGTGAAACGCTTGGTGTTGTAGGTGCTTCAGGCTGTGGAAAAAGTACTTTGTGTCGAGCCTTAATGGGGTTGGCTCCTATTAAGGGTGGTGAGGTGAAGTTGAAAGGGCAGAACATTTTGCATTTGAAAGGCAAGGCATTAAGACATGCACGACAATCTTTGCAGATGGTTTTTCAGGATCCATGTGCATCACTTAATCCGAAAATGAGAGTGGTGGAAGCAATCTCTGATCCTCTTTTAATACACAAATTGCTTAGTGTCCCTCAGGCACGTGAAAGGACACGCAAGCTTCTTCAGCAAGTTGGACTTGTTCCGCCAGAGATCTTTGAAAATCGTTTCCCTTATCAACTTTCAGGAGGGCAACAACAGCGAGTTGCAATTGCACGTGCGCTTGCACTAGAACCCAAAGTACTTATATGTGATGAGAGTGTCAGCATGCTTGATGTTGAGATTCAGGCGGAGATATTAGACCTGCTTCAACTATTGCAACAACGATTCGGTGTAGCCATTCTGTTCATTACCCATGACCTATCTCTCGCAACTGGTTTCTGTCATCGAGTGATGGTTCTTGACCAAGGACGAATTGTTGAGGAAGGTGCTGGTAAATCATTTCTAGACTCCCCTCAAGTTGCGATTACTCAAAAATTAGTTGATGTTTGTCCAAGGTTGCCATTAGTTAGTTGAGATCCCTTGTCTTTTACGCAAAACTATTAGAAGTCGTTCAAATAACTCTGGCAAGGGTGCTTCGAATTCCATAGGTGTATTTGTAATTGGATGATTTAAGCCAAGTTTCGAGGCATGAAGCATTTGACCTGAGAGATTGATTGGGAGTTTGCGGCAACGACTGTATGTATAGTCTCCAACTATCGGATGTCCTGTATAAGAGCAATGTACTCGTATCTGATGAGTCCTTCCTGTATCTAGCCTGAAGCTCATTAAGGAATAATCGTCAAGACGTTCTAATAATTGCCAATGAGTACATGCATGTCGACCTTTTTCATGACTTACTACAGCATATTTTTTTCTATCTGTTGGATGGCGACCTATGGCACCAATGATTGTTCCTTTGTCACTTTTAGGTACCCCATGAACTACAGCAATATAATTGCGGGAAGCGATTCTTTTTTGGATCTGTATTTGTAAATTAACTAGTGCCATTTGACTTTTGGCTACCACTATGCATCCAGTTGTATCTTTGTCGAGCCTATGCACTATCCCTGGCCGAAGCTTGCCACTTATCCCTGGGAGATCAGAACAGTGATATAAAAGACCATTGACTAACGTCCCGTCTCTATGGCCTGGAGCTGGATGCACCGCAATTCCAGAAGGCTTGTTGAGAACAATGATGTGAGCATCTTCATACAGCACATTCAATTGCATTTTTTCGGGTTTGAGATAAGGCAGAGGTTCTGGAGGTGGCATCCACAATTCAATTTGATCACCTTCACGTAAGGGTGTTTTTGCTTGACCTTGGATGCCATTGACTCTGACAAAGCCAGCATCAATAAACTTTTGAATTCTTGCTCTACTTTGTTCGGGTCGTTGGCTTACTAGCCAACGATCTAGGCGCATTGGTAATGGTTTTGGATATGAGAATTTCAATAGCTTGCCTTCGCCTTTGCCAAAGGATGGTTGAAGTTCTTCAGCCATTAGGGAGTTCAAGAGAAATCTGACCTAAAAAGTTCTTTCTAAAATCATCTAATAATCTTTGAGCCATTCGTGCTTTGTTTCCTGAAGTATGTAGTTCAGCAATCCTTGTTAACCATTGATCAGGGTCGACAACTTTTTCACCAAGTGCAATCCCATATCTTTCTTGAAGTATGTCTATGGGTATACGTATCCCCCTGTGTTTTGCTAATTGTCTAAGCATAATCAAAAAGTTAATTGCTACTGATTCAACGTCATATGCGGCTTCGCCAATATCATCACATAATGCCAACTTTAATGCAGCATCTTGATTGTCGAATCGAGGAGGCAAAACTCCAGGAGCATCAAGTAGGTCAAGACCTTGTCCTAGACGAACCCATTGCAGCGAGCGTGTAACCCCGGCTTTCCTTGCACTGACAACGACTTTTTTGCGAACGAGCCTATTGATTAGGGCAGATTTTCCAACATTAGGGAACCCTAAAGTTAGAGCTCTAACAGGTCTGCTTTTCATTCCACGAGCTTGTCTACGTTGATTTAGTGCTTGTCCCGTTTGAATAGCTGCTGTGTGCAATTGTTTGATTCCTGTTCCGTCTTTTGCATTACACCAAAAAGGGTTCTTCCCTTCGTCTCGGAACCATTTGTCCCAAGCTTGGACAGCTTGACTAGAAATCATATCTTTGCGGTTAATAACTAATAGATGTTGCTTGTCTTTGATCCAACGCTCTAAATGTGGGTGAGAGGTTGATTGTGGAATTCGTGCATCTCGAACTTCAATCACCAGGTCTACTTTTTTTAGATTGTTGTTGAGTTGCTTTTCTGCTTTGGCAATGTGACCTGGGTACCACTGAATAGTTCCTGTTTTCACGGCACTACCATGACTGGACAAGGAGCGAGTTGAATGACACGTGCTGCAGTGCTTTCTTGATCTTCTTCCAGATTTAGGCCTCTCGTACCCATCACAATCAAATCTACATTTAACTCATCAGCCACATCGCATATAACAAAAGCTGGTTTCCCTTCCTTCTCTAAGACATCACAGTGAATCCCTTCTTCCTCGATTTTTGTTCGCGCTTTGTGAAGTAGAGACGTTACTACTTCAGAATTATTCACTTCAGCGCGCTCAGGTTGGATTACTGAGAGCATGATGATGTTGCTTTTGTGATTCTTCGCAAGCTCTATAGCTTTGTTTGCTGTTTCAATCGCTTCTCTGCTCTGATCAATTGGGAGAAGTATGGTTTTAAACATTTGATTTCTTGAATCACATTCTGGTCTCTTTGTGTCTTAGCCCCGGCCGGTCATTTTGTCTGCCCTCAAAACATTCCAATTAGGCAATTAAGGGTTAGTCTCACCGCGTTTTCTAATTTCACGGCATACCATCATGGCTAAGCGTTCCCTGTCGAGTCTCACTGCAGAGGACCTGTCCGGTAAGCGTGTTTTGGTTCGAGTTGATTTCAATGTACCGTTGAATGACGGTGGGAGCATTACTGATGACACTCGTATTCGTGCGGCTCTACCTACCATCAAAGATTTGATCAAGAAAGGGGCCTGTGTCATTCTTGCCGCTCATTTTGGTAGGCCTAAGGGCAAGGTGAATGATGCTATGCGTTTGACCCCTGTAGCCCAACGACTAAGTGAATTATTAGGTAAAAGTGTTGATAAGACCGATAGTTGTGTTGGTGCAGATGCAGAGAGCAAGGTTCAATCCATGGTTAATGGAGATGTATTGCTTCTTGAGAACGTTCGTTTCTTTGCAGAGGAAGAAAAAAATGATGCTGATTTTGCAAGACAATTATCTTCTTTAGCTGAGATTTATGTTAATGATGCATTTGGTGCAGCCCATCGTGCTCATGCGTCAACTGAAGGAGTCACAAAGTTCCTGAGCCCAAGTGTTGCTGGTTATTTAATGGAGAAAGAATTGCAGTACCTGCAAGGTGCGATTGATGAGCCTAAGTGCCCATTAGCGGCAATTGTTGGTGGTTCGAAAGTAAGTAGCAAGATAGGAGTACTTGAATCTTTAATAGACAAGTGTGACAAGGTTTTAATTGGTGGTGGAATGATTTTTACTTTCTATAAGGCTCGTGGATTGTCAGTAGGTAAGAGTTTAGTCGAAGAAGATAAATTGGAATTGGCTAAAGCCCTAGAAGAGAAGGCAAAGGCAAAGGGTGTGGAATTACTTTTGCCAACAGATGTTGTTTTGGCAGATAATTTTGCTCCAGATGCTAATAGTCAAATTGCTTCAATTGAATCGATTCCAGAAGGTTGGATGGGGCTTGATATTGGCCCTGACTCAGTAACAGTTTTTCAGGAAGCTCTAGCTGATTGTCAAACCATTATTTGGAATGGTCCTATGGGAGTTTTCGAATTTGATAAGTTTGCAAATGGTACCAATTCAATTGCAACTACATTGGCTGAATTGAGTTCGAAAGGTTGCTGCACAATTATTGGAGGTGGTGATTCTGTCGCAGCAGTAGAGAAAGCTGGACTTGCCGAAAAGATGTCTCATATTTCTACTGGTGGTGGCGCTAGTTTGGAGTTACTTGAAGGTAAAGTTTTGCCTGGTGTTGCTGCACTTGATGAAACGGTTTGAACTT
>CAJWIZ010000001.1 GCA_913041805.1 uncultured Prochlorococcus sp. | reverse complement strand
TCTAGAAGACAAATTACAAGCCAAGACAAAACTAGTTGTTCTTTCTCACATTCTGTGGAATACAGGACAAATTATGTCTATCTCTGCAGTAGCAGAAAGGATTTCTAATCATCCAAGCAAACCCTATCTACTTGTCGATGCAGCACAAAGTTTTGGACAAATTCCAATCAAAGGCGCTGCTGCCAAGGCCGATATATATGCTTTTACAGGGCACAAATGGGCTTGCGGACCTGAAGGTTTAGGTGCTGTTATCACTTCTGAAAGAGTTCTAGAAGAAGCGAATCCAACTTTAATTGGATGGCGCAGTCTTAAAAATGAAGGGCATATAAAAGAAAAAACTGCTGAGCCTTTTCATATGGATGGTAGACGTTATGAAGTGGCGACCTCATGTATTCCTCTTCTTGCAGGGCTAAGGTGTTCTCTAAACTTACTTACGAGCCAAAATTCAGACATAGAGAGGCTTAAGGCTATTCAAACGTGGAGCTCACAATTTTGGACCAACCTCCAACACTTAGAAGGCGCAGGATCCATTCTTAAAGGACCTCCACCTGCAGGGTTAGTCAGTTTCACCCTCAAACAAAAAACATCACCGAAGGAAATCGTCAAACTTTTAGGGCAGCGAGGCATTTGGATTAGAGATTTAGAAGATCCCGCTTGTCTAAGAGCTTGTTTTCATGTCACAAGTAAGTCAGAAGAAGTCCAAATGCTCAATCAAGCTATTAAAGAATTAGCCAACACACAATGATCTTGATCTTTTAACTCCCCAACATTTTTCTCGTAAGCGCTTGTAGAGCTTGTTCGCGGTCATCAAAATGGATTTTTTCTACACCCAGGATCTGATAATCCTCATGCCCCTTCCCCGCAATAAGAACAACATCATCGGGTGATGCTTCAGAGATAGCAATATCAATAGCCATCTCTCTATCTACTTCAACAGTTACATAATTCTGATGAGCTATACCAGTCAACACGTCTCTAAGAATTGCTGTCGGGTCTTCTGTGCGTGGATTATCAGATGTCACGACTAAGCGATCAGCTAATTGTGAGGCAATGGAACCCATTTGAGGACGTTTACCCCGATCTCTATCACCTCCACAACCAAAGACACAAACCAGATCACCTTTTACAAATGGTCGAGCAGCTATCAGAGCATTCTTTAACCCATCAGGAGTGTGGGCATAATCAACAATTACCAAAGGCAATTGCTCAGAAGCATCTTTGACGCCCACTCTCTCCATTCGTCCAGGGACACCAGGGAAGTCCATAATCCCTGCCAACAACTCATTCAATGGAATACCCTGTTGAATGAGTACCCCAACAGCCTGAAGAAGGTTCATCAAGTTAAAGCGACCAACCAAGGGCGAGACAAATCTGCCTTGACCCACTGGACTATGCAACAGGCCCTTAACCCCATCTGGGGTGACCTCTACATCAGAAATGCTTAACTCTGCCATCAAAGGATTAAGAACCAATGAACTACGCCAACATTGATCCCCTAATTCCTTAGCAAGTCGCTCCCCCCATTCGTCATCAATATTCACCACAGCTTTAGATGTTTCAGAGCTAAACAACGGTGCTCTAAACAAACTTGCCTTTGACTCAAAATAGTCATCCATAGACAAGTGATAATCAAGATGATCCTGGGTCAAATTAGTAAATATCGCCCCTGCGAAGTGACATCCAGCCACTCGTTTCTGAGCAAGAGCATGAGAGCTAACCTCCATAGCCCCTAAACGAGCACCTGCCTCAACAGCTGCTGCCAATTGAGCCTGTAGAACATCTGCAAAGGCAGTTGTATGAGTAGAAATTTCACTATGAGAAGGCCATCTATTCGCCAATGTTCCAAAAAGAGCTGAAGATTTACCTGTAAATGCAGAGAGATGCTCTATCAAATGGGTGACTGTAGTTTTTCCATTCGTTCCAGTCACTCCTATCAAAGCAATTCTCAAAGACGGATGACCCCAAAAAGCTGCAGCCAATTCTCCAATCCAATGAGCTACTGGCTCAGGCACAATAACGACCACATCGTCCGGAGAAGGGGGTCTCAACTTCGCGGCCTTTGTACTAATAACCGCTCCAACTGCTCCGGCAACTAAAGCCTGAGGCCAAAATTCACCTCCATCAACAGTCTGTCCAGGTAGACCAAGGAACAAACTGCTTGCTTCCACACATCGAGAATCACAGGTAATGCTTTGAATCAAAGGATTCGCTAATCCGATAGGGACTTTCAAACCTACGGATCGCAGAATTGAATGAAGTCTTTTTGGCTCGTAAATACCCATAAAAGCTACTGATCTAATCCGAAGCAATGCTTTTAATCAAAATCCTTTGTAGCCATTGGAACAACGCGTCGTTATTCAATCTTGGGGAGACTCGAGGCAATTCAATCATCTCTTGAAAATCATTTGTCCCTACAAGGATCACAGGAACTTGCATGTCATAAAGAATTTTTATTTTTTTAGGGGTATCCACAGCATCGATATCAACTACTCGGAGCTGCACAGGAGGTTCTAGCTGGTGCAAGGGGAGACCTCTCAAGCGTTGTTCAAGTCCCTCACAAAGGCAACAGCCCTGACGGCTATAAAGATATAAAAAATTAGAACTCATTAATCTGGAACAGGATCACAACCACAAGGGGTAAAAGGGTGGCACCTTGAAAGCCTTTTCAAGGTGAGCCAACCACCCTTCCAAGGCCCATGACGAGTTATGGCTTCAGCCCCATATGCACTGCAGCTTGGAATAAAACGGCATCTTGGCCCAAAAACAGGAGAGATCCACAGTTGATAGAACCGAATCAATGCCAAAAGGATCGCCCCTAATGAGGAATTCAGCCTTTCTCGAATGCTGAGATATAGAGTATGTGGTTCGTGCATCGTGCAGCGTTACCTGGGCCTTATTAAGTCCAGCATGACGCTCAAGGTCGCGAATGTCCTCTATATTTTGTCTTATGTCTCGATACCGCGGACCTCGACTGAGGATCACGCGGCGCTTGGGAGACCTCCCAGGTCTCACCCGGAAGGCCGCAAAAAGGTCTCATCCGCCAGGTCAGCACGGCCAAGCCCGTCGCAAGCGCTCTGAATATGCGATCCGACTTGAAGAAAAACAAAAATTAAGGTTCAACTACGGCATTTCCGAACGACAGCTTGTTCGCTATGTCAAAAAGGCCCGTGCTCAAGATGGATCCACAGGAACCAACTTATTGAAGCTTTTAGAAAATAGGCTTGATAATGTTTGTTTCCGCCTTGGTTTCGGACCTACTGTTCCAGGTTCTAGACAGTTGGTTAATCATGGACATGTAACCGTAAATGGACGTGTTCTAGACATTGCCAGCTACCAATGCAAGCCAGGCGATGTGGTTGCGATCAGAGAACGTAAAGCAAGCAAAAAGCTTGCCGAAGTCAATCTTGAGTTTCCAGGCCTAGCCAATGTTCCACCACATCTTGAGCTAGACAAATCCAAAATGTCAGCAAAGATCACAGGAAGATGTGAACGTGAATGGGTTGCCCTCGAGATAAATGAACTACTGGTAGTGGAATACTACTCACGCAAAGTTTAGAAACCACAGATCTATTCTGCTGGTATGTTTTTTAGCTGTATTTCTACTAAGTTTAAGCCTCCTAATTTTAGGAGGCTTTTTTGTTTAACAACTTTCCGCAAACGACGAAATGTGGAATATGAACAAGTTTTTTCATATGGCTCTATAGCCTATTTAAATTCCAAAGAGCAATTTTGGCATCAAATAACTTCAACAATTTGCGTGCACCTGGAGCAAGCACTCGTTCCATTCATCATGGGCAAAGCTTTGCTCCCGACACAGGCACGGTTATGCCTCCAGTATTTCCAAGCTCAACATATGCCCATGGGAACCTAGAAGGATTCGATTACACCAGATCAGGAAATCCCAACTTTCGAATTCTGGAATCTGTTTTGGCTTCAATAGAAGACTGCAAATATGCAACTGTTTTTGGATCTGGTGTGAGCGCAATTACAGCAATAGTTGCGACTCTTAAAGCTGGAGACCTTGTCCTATGCGAAGAAAATCTTTATGGGTGCACAGTTAGATTATTTGAACAAGTTTTCAAGAAATTTGGAGTAAATACAAAATGGGTGGATTTCACTGATTCATCTTCATTGGATGTAATAACAAAAGAACGGCCAACAATGATTTGGTTAGAGAGTCCAACCAACCCTCTTTTAAAGGTGATAAATATATCGAGAATCTGTGATGTCGCCAATGCTCACAAAATACCAGTAGTCGTAGATAACACTTTCTGTACTGCCCTTTTACAGCGTCCACTTGAAGCAGGTGCAACTCTGTCATTAACAAGCACAACCAAATACATCAATGGACATTCAGATGCATTGGGAGGAGCTGTCTGTACGAACAATTCCACTTGGCACAAAAATATGATATTCGCTCAAAAAAGTCTTGGATTACAACCTTCCCCATTTGATTGCTGGTTAATCACTAGAGGAGTAAAGACGCTGTCCCTTCGACTAGAGAGACAAGTTGTCAATGCAACAGCATTAGCAGATCAGCTCGCAATGCACGACTCTGTTAACTGGGTTCGCTACCCATTTAGAGCAGATCACCCCCAACAATCTTTAGCCAAAAGTCAAATGAAGGCCGGTGGTGCAATCATTACTGCAAGTCTTAAAGGAGATATAAATCAAACCTATTCATTCTGTAAAAGCTTGAAATTTTTCACTATGGCTGAAAGTCTTGGAGGAGTTGAAAGTCTTATTTGCCATCCCGCAACAATGACACATGCATCAGTTCCGTCTGAAGTAAAAGTCCTTCTTGGTATCACCGATTCAGTCGTACGGTTTTCAATCGGTTGTGAAGATCTTGAAGATTTGAATAATGACCTCCATAAAGCACTCAATCAACTTTAGTGAGCACACGTAACCTACTCATCAACCCTTGCTGGAGAGCCAAAGACCTTGGCCAACCACTTCCTGATAGTCCTCATGCTGTATCAGTAGCTTTACCTCGTTGGGAGGATGTTGTTGGATATGAAGAAAAAGATCCTTACGTACTTAATGCACTTCGTGCAATTTACCCACGCTTTGGATTAAATCCTCTTGTTTCTCAAGTCGCCCAAAGAGCTATCGAGACAACAGGACTAACCGAATGGAGTGCTTGGCCTTATCCAAGTTTCTCAACTGCCCAAAAAGCAAAAAAACATTGCCAATACTCAGAAATCAACGGTAAAACAATCATTACTGAAATATTGGGCCTTCATTGTCTATTAGCAGACATAAAGGCAACGCCTGCCGCGAAAGCATTTTGGCAACATGCAGGTCTTGGAGCATCATCTCGCTTGGCAGCGATAGCTCTTAATACAGAGCAATCACCATCAAAAATCGCTGGAGAGAGTGCTCGTTCTGCTTTGATTCAACGATTAGCAAAGATCTATTCCTGTCAAACAAGCAACGTCACATTGCACCCTTCGGGTATGGCTTCTCTTGCAAGTGCGTTAGAAATAACAACCAACTTCAATCCCAAGAAGCCAACACTCCAAATAGGGTTCCCTTATGTCGATGTACTGAAGCTCCCTCAAGTAATTTTTGCAGGCAGTGATCTTGTTCTCGAAACAGACACGGGTCATATAGCGAAAGTGCTGGACAAGAAAAAGCCCTCCGCCGTAATTGTTGAGCTACCAAGCAATCCAATGTTGCAATGCATAGATTTGCCTGCCATATCTCAACTTGCCCATGAGCGTGGAATCCTTGTAATAGCAGATGACACTATTGGGTCTGCAATAAATATCAATGTTCTGCCATACGCCGATCTGGTTTTCAGTTCTTTAACTAAAAGCTTCGCAGGAAGAGGAGATATTCTTGCAGGAGCTTTGGTCATTAGCCCTGAATCTCAATGGGAACAAGAGCTAAGGCAACTGCTCTCAGAAACTGATCCAACTCCACTCTCAGACGCAGATGCTATCGAATTGGAGAAGACAAGCCGTGATGTCAAGGATCGGCTCTCAAAGCTAAATAAAGCATGTCTAACCCTCAAAGCTCGACTTGAAGTACACCCTCAAATATCAAACGTGCTGCATCCAGAATCCTGTTCAAACTTTAAAGCTTTAATGAGGCCAGGGGCAGGATACGGCTGTTTACTTTCATTCAAATTAAAGGGAGGGTTATCAAAAGCAAAACACTTTTATGATGCTCTTGAAGTATGCAAAGGCCCAAGCTTAGGCACTAGCTTTACCTTGGCATGTCCATATGTTCTTTTAGCCCATTACAACGAATTAACCTGGGCCCAAAATTGTGGAGTGCCCACTGATTTATTAAGAGTGTCCGTAGGGCTCGAAAACCCTGACAAGCTATGGGCTCGCTTTGAAAAAGCCTTGCAAAGTTGAGATACAAATCACACCAAATCGTTTGCACATCAAGTCAGCATCATGCATTCGGACTAAATTCCAGCTAATGATTAGATCGATTAACAGCTTCGCATGTCCAGAATTTACGAAGACAACAGCCTCGCCATAGGCAACACCCCCTTGATCAGACTGAATTCAGTCACAAAAAACGCAAAAGCCACAGTTCTAGCCAAAATCGAAGGTCGCAACCCTGCTTACAGCGTTAAATGCCGTATCGGAGCCAACATGATTTGGGATGCCGAGAAGCGAGGCGCACTAGGCAAAAATCAAACCATTATTGAACCAACTTCAGGCAACACAGGTATTGCTCTTGCTTTTACTGCTGCTGCTAAAGGCTACAAACTCATCCTGACAATGCCCGAATCGATGTCATTAGAACGTCGAAGAGTAATGGCTGTGCTTGGAGCGGAATTAATTCTGACAGAGGCCTCAAAAGGGATGCCTGGAGCAATTGCCAAAGCAAAAGAAATTGCTGAAAGTGATCCCAAAAAATACTTTATGCCTGGCCAATTCGAAAATCCAGCCAACCCAGAAATTCATTTCAAGACAACAGGTCCAGAAATCTGGGATGACTGTGATGGTCAAATTGACGCACTAGTGGCAGGTGTTGGTACTGGTGGCACCATTACAGGTGTATCTCGCTACATCAAGCAAGAAAAAGGTAAATCCATCCTGTCTGTCGCAGTGGAGCCAGCTCATAGTCCTGTTATCACTCAAACTCTCAACGGAGAGGAACTCAAGCCAGGGCCACATAAAATCCAAGGAATCGGAGCAGGCTTTATACCCAAGAACCTTGATTTGTCGGTAGTCGACCGAGTCGAACAAGTCACTAACGATGAATCAGTAGCTATGGCTTTGCGATTAGCGCAAGAAGAAGGATTACTAGTCGGTATTTCTTGTGGTGCTGCTGCTGCTGCTGCTCTGCGACTTGCAGAGCAAGACGAGTTCAAGGGGAAAACGATTGTGGTCGTACTGCCAGACATGGCCGAGAGATATTTGTCATCCGTTATGTTTGAAACTGTCCCAACAGGTATCATTGAAAACCCTGCTGCCACCTAAGATTTCCGCTTTAAATCACAGCTTCAGGGGGTATCCACATTGCATCCCCATAAGAGAAGAAACGATACTGGCGCTCAATTGCTTCCGCATAGAGGGCCAGTAATTTTTCACGCCCAATCAATGCACTTACCAAAAGTAGAAGAGAGCTTTTTGGCAGGTGAAAATTAGTCAACAGACCATCCACTACCCCAAAGCGATATCCAGGCTTAATTACAAGATCGACATTTCCTTTCAACGGTTTCAAGGTACCTCCCCCAGCAAAAAAAGCCCCTTCTAATGCTCTTACACTCGTTGTGCCTACTGCAATAACCCTTCCTCCGCAAGCACGACACTTGGCGACAGCATCAACAACTTCGTTGTTAACTTCAACCCATTCCTTATGAAGGTGTAAATCAGTAAGGTCTTCCTCATCTAAAGGTCTGAAAGTACCTAAACCGACATGCAAAGTAACTCGAGCCTGATTAACTCCTTTTTTATCTAAAGCATTCAGCAACTCATCACTTAGATGAAGGCCAGCAGTTGGTGCTGCAACTGCTCCTGGTCGCGTTGCATAACGTGTTTGATATCGATCTCCATCAGTAGTGTCTTTGTTTTCAATATACGGCGGCAATGGAACTTCCCCGTAACGTTCCAAGAGTTCTTCCATGGCCTCCCTATCGCAATAACAACAAGGAAATTGAACCAAACGGCCACCGCTATCAATATCTTTAGCAAGAACCTGCAAACGTATCGCTTCTTGCTCCAATGCCTCCAACCACAAATAATCACCAGGCTTCATGCGTTTAGCAGGTCTAGCGAGACAAAGCCATTTACCTCCTTGCTGTGGCTCAAGCACTAATAGCTCTGCAAGACCTCCACCTGAACGTCTGACACGCAATCGAGCCTTCAACACTCGAGTGTCATTAACAATAATCAAATCGTCCTTACGTAGTTCTTTTTGCCAGTCCCAAACATTCACATGTCTTGCAGCAGTAAGGTCGTCCTGCTTTTGCTCAACGATCAACAATCGTGCACTATGTCGAGGTTCCATTGGCACTTGAGCAATACACTCAGGAGCAAGATTGAAATCATATGAACTCAACAAAAAGTCTTTAGAAGCCGACACTTAAAAAAATTTTTTGAGGCAGATCAAAATCAAATAAAACACGACTTAAGTGATGTTATGAAAGAAGGCTTTCAGGGCTGTTTTCAATCAAGTTCGCAAAGTCTTTCAAGAAAGATGCCCCATCAGCTCCATATATCACTCTATGGTCAGCAGTGAGATTTACCTGCATTTGACGTTTTACAGCAATCGATCCATCTTGTCCGGCCAAAACAGTTGGGCGAGAAGCTGCCACAGCAAGAATTGCTCCAGTTCCAGGTGGAAGAATTGCATCAAAACGATCAACACCAAACATTCCCAAATTTGACAGTGTAAAAGTGCCGCTGTTGTATTCATCTGGCTGAAGCTGTTTATTCCGCGAGCGCTTCACCAACTCTGACCAGTTTCTAGAAAGTTCGAACAAATCTGTTTTATCAGCATTCTTTAAAACAGGGGTAATCAAACCTCCATCTTCCATCGCGACAGCAACAGCAACATTCACATCAGTTGGATAAGCAATACCTGCTGCACTAAAAGCAGCATTGACTTGAAGATGCCTAGAGAGAGTTTTGCCCACTGCCTTGGCCAACAAGGCAGTCATAGTGACCCCATTTGGCTTTACCTGCTTATAAAAAGCATCCAACTTATCTGTTGTGATGCTGTATCCCACCCTGAAACATGGCACTGACAAGCTTTCTTCCATGTTGCGATTGACCGCTTGCTGGAGAGTATTGAAAGAAACAGTTTCCCCAGGGGAGCCAAAACTCTTACCCATTAAATCTTCAGAGGGGCGGGGAGTTACTTGAGAAGCTTCGCCAACAGAGCCTGGAGAGCTAGGCCAGTTCACTGGAGCATTACTTTCTGCCACCCATGGGACAGTAATTGGCTGACCATTAGCTTTTTGAACATCTTCAGCCTGAATTCGGCCATGAGGTCCTGTGCCTTGAACTGTCCTCAAATCAACTCCCACTTGAGTCGCAAGTTTTTTTGCACGAGGTGAGGCAACGATTCTTCCATCATTCACGACAGAAGGAACGACAGGAATAGAAGCTCGCACTGGCTCAACAATGGGCTGCTTAGGAGCACTATTGGTTGACTTTTCTTCAGTTTGTTCTGACTTAACAGATTCAGAAGAGGAAGTAATAGTCGAAGTCGGCAATGGTGTCTTGGCTTGAACCTCAGAGATTTCTTCTTGAGTTTCAACAATTAAACCAATCGTTTCACCAACAGGAGCGGTAGCACCCGCAGGCATTAATACAGCTGCCAAAAAACCATCTTGAAAAGACTCCACGTCCATATCAGCCTTGTCCGATTCAACAACCAAAACTGATTCACCCCGTGCAACCTTATCTCCTGGGTTTTTAAGCCACTCAACTATTTTGCCCTCCGTCATAGTCGAGCTAAGAGCGGGCATAAAAATGTCGTGTGTCGCCAAAGTACTTTTCCTATCTACGTTTGAGGGTGACATCCATCATTATGTCCAACACTGGACAAAAGTGGATGTTGATACTGCCTAATGTTAGTTCTCTATCTACAAGCATTCCAAATCAATCTAGAAAGTCAACTTTGTTCAATCGCCTCAACAACACCATCTCTAACCAGAACAGCAACCTGCATCTTGTTTACAAGGCTGTCACCAACTTTGAGATCACAGAAACTTTCTATTTGCCCCTGCTCAACAATTTGTTCCATCTCTAATTCGCGAACCTGAGATTGCTGTTGCAGAAGATTTCTCTTTTGTTCTTCAAGCTCAGCTCTCTTAGCGGCAACCTGCTGTTGCACTTGTGCTACCTGATCCTGTACTCGGGGGTCTAAGGGGTTAGCACTCTGACTCCTTAAATCATTAACAACTTGCTGTCCCTCTTGCTCTAACTGAGCCAATTGTTGATCTGTAGAAGAAATCGCATTACTCAGTTCACGCTCGGCGTCCTCCTTCCACAAGGGGGTAACGACTGCACGGACAGTTATAGAACGTTTAATTGATAAAGATGTGTCTTCAGACATAACGGGAAGGAGGTTCCGCCAAGGTTCTCAGCCAGCAGCCCTTTAGGTCAACTAAAATTAGTGTCTAAGTAAATTAGCGCCCATAAATTGAAGCAATAGCTCCATAATCTCTAGAAACAATCTGCTCCCTTCTCTGTTTAAGAGTCTGTGTCAACAATCCATTCTCTATTGAGAACGGTCTCACCAAAGCAACACCTGCAACTCGCTCATCAGCACGAGCGCCTGATCTGGCTGCAAGTAAACGATTGATCTCACTACGTAGGAACTTTCTCAGAGTTTTATCTCCTGGGAAACCACCCAGATCCTTCGACAATGTCAGACCCTTCTCTTCTGCCCAAAGCAAAACCATTTCGTAACTAGGCACCATCAATACTCCTAATTGTTTTTCATCTTGGCCTACCAACATCACTTGCTCAATTAATGGGCTGGCGACCAAAACCTCTTCTAAGGGACCCGGCTCAATATTCTCTCCATTACTTAATACAATCGTGTCCTTTGCTCGACCAGTAAGTACAAGCGAACCATCTGGCAAAAGCAATCCCAAATCACCTGTATCAAACCAACCTTCAGGATCCAGAACCTTTGTCGTTGCCTCAGGCTTACCTAAATAGCCAGTCATCACTTGAGGTCCTCTAACTAAGACACGACCCTGTTCTCTAAACCTCTTCATCTGGCCTGTCTCTGGATCGACTATTCGAAACTCAGTTTCAGGCAAGGGAGGGCCTGAACTCCCACGTATATTCCGCCATGGACGTCTACAACTTACGACTGGGCTCGTCTCAGTTAATCCATAGCCAACTAACAGTTCTACCCCGAGAGCTTCAAAAAAAAGGTCCACATGTGGTGATATTGCTCCGCCTCCATTAATTGGAAACAACAACTTGCCACCACTCAACTGCTTTAAAACTTTTGGCCAAAGCAAAGAAGATGCTATTAGATGCAAAGGCAATCGAACACCAGCCTCAATTAACGCAAAAATTCGATTGAGGACTGAAACCTCCTCGATAAGCAAACCTCTAAATCTCCTTAATGCAAACTTGTAAGAGCTACTATTCGCAAGTGCTCCTCTCAAGAAAGCCTGTTTACTTGGAGACATTCGCTTCAACGCATCATCAAAGCCTATTTGAACCGCTTCCCATAGGCGAGGAACAGTTGCCATCACTAAAGGTCTAACTCTTGGCAAATCATGTTTTAATTGCTTGATAGTGGTATAACTCTGAGTACAAGCACATGAAAAAAAATAATATTCTGCACTCCTTTCATAAGCATGCCAAATGGGCAAAACACTTAAAACAGGAGCTCCGGGCGGAGGATTGGCGACACAAGCAAGCGATCTCATCTGATGGAGAAGATTGCCATGGGTTAACGGCACACCTTTAGGCTTCCCAGTAGTTCCAGAGGTATACAGAATTGTCGCAATGGATGATTCAGAGCCTAAGTGAGCTGACAATCCAAATGTTTTTTGTGACTCGCCTTTGGCTAATAGAGCTTCCCATCCGCAAACTTTGTCATCTAATGGGTCCCCTTCAAGTTGAACAACTAATTTCAAGTGCGACAATTGTTCTTCATTCAGCGAGAGGCTGGTCCACACTTGAGCATTCTGAACAATAAGTGCAATTGCCGAAGAATCATCGAGGATATAGCGAAGTTCGTCGACAGGGGCAGATGCACCTCTAACAGCATCTGATGCTCCTACACGCATTAGACCTTGATCGGCAACCAACCAACGCGGACTATTTTCCGCGAAGAGTGCAACTACATCACCACTCCCTACTCCAAAGCTCTTAAACCCAGCAGCAGCAGTCGCAATAAGGTTGGCGAGCTCCCGATAGGTATACCTCTCGGGGTTCATGGTATGAGGTGCATCTACCGCAATCACATCACCATAACTTTGCTTTAACAGGTCCCAGATCTGATCTACACGGGCAATGTCTTCAACATATTTGTGCTTTTGCAAAGCATCTTTCTCTCTTTGAGTAGGAACCCAGAAAGACTGAGCCAATCGTGAAGTTGATCTATTCATAGCTCGTAAATCATTCTTCTAAGGTTTACAGACCTACCAAATCAGACCACCAAGAGTTAATGGACGATCTTATCAATCAAAATTTAGGAAGGAAACTTTGTTCCGTCCATTTCAATCCAAACCTATTTGCCAAGCATTGTCTCATCAACGGCTGAACATCATGCACTGTCAACCCAGGCAACCATGAATCAAGCCTGCCAACCCTAGTTCCGCGAAGTCCGCAAGGGACAATTTGATCAAATCCTTTCAAATCACAGTCCACATTAAGAGCAAGGCCATGTTGAGTAATCCAACGACGACAACCAATACCAATAGATGAGACTTTGTATCCATCGAGCCAAACACCAGTCAAACCTTGGATTCGTTCCCCAAATAGCCCTAATTCACTAAGTACTTCGATCACAACCTGTTCTAGTTGACGCAAATACCAACAAAGGTCTGATTTATATCTACGAAGGTCCATAACAAGATATACAACAAGTTGTCCAGGTAAATGATGAGTTACCTCTCCTCCTCTATTGATTCGGTACAAATTTGAGGGTGGCTTGTCAGGAGGGAAACATAAGTTAGCCTCACTTGCACCCCTCCCAAGGGTGTAACAAGTTGGATGTTGAAGAAGCCAAATTGCTTGAGGGAGATCTCTTTGAATGAAAAGACTTTTTTGCCAGTCGTTCTGCCATTCCCACGCAATCTCAAATGGGACCAAATCTCTTGGCTCGATAATAAAAGCCTTTGAGATGTTCCCCAATGAGGAAGTTTTACCTAACTTGCCGATATCAGACGGTTCAGGAGTAATGCCATGAAACTGCTTATCCATGGTCGAAATCTTGAACTAACAGAAGCATTACGTGAATACACACAATCAAAGCTTCAAAAGGCTATCCAGCACTTTGAAGATATGGTCAAAGAGGCAGATGTCCATCTATCAGTTGCACGGAATCCTCGAGCTCCACAACAGACAGCAGAGGTTACTGTATTTGCCAATGGAACCATAATTCGAGCGCAAGAGAGAAGCGAAAATCTTTATGCAAGCATTGATCTTGTGGCTAGCAAACTCTCTCGTCAACTCCGACGGTATAAAGAGAGGCACACCGACCATCATCACAGCACAGGCCACAGTGCGTCTTTAACCCCATCTACTGAGTCGGTGCTAGAAGAATCTTCAATTGATGGATCACTTCTTGAAGGGAAAGAAGTTCACCTTCCTAATCCAGGTGTTAGGAAAAAATATTTTCCAATGGTTCCTATGAGTGTGGATGACGCAAGACAACAACTTGATTTAATTGATCATGATTTTTACCTCTTCCGTGAAGAAGAGACAAAAGAGTTGCAAGTCATTTACAAGCGAAATCATGGTGGATATGGAGTAATCCAAGCTCGAGATTAAAGCCAGGAATTGCTTATGTCCTCTTTAAATGACTCAACAGAACTTGCACCGTATATTCACCAAGCGGCTTTAAACCCTCATCTATCTATCGAAAGTCTTAATGAGATTTGCGATACATCAAAGCACTACAATTTTTCTGGTTTTTGCACAAATCTTGCTCGTCTATCAATTGCTAGAGAGAGGCTAGGGTCTCCAGGAAAAACCAAGTTGATAGCTGTAATAGCATTCCCTTTCGGATTTATCACTAGCGAACAAAAGCAAGCTGAAGCTGAATGGGCAGCAGAGAAAGGAGCGGAGGAATTAGATATAGTCCCGAATTTTTTAGCTTTAACTCAAGGTAAAGCAGACCTCTTCGCCAATGAACTTGCAAACATCTGTCAAATAGGACTACCTACAAGAGTCATTCTAGACATTGCAAATCTTCCCCGCGAAAGTCTCTCCCTTGCAGTAGAAGCATCAATCGATGCAGGCATCTATGGATTACAAACTGGAAGTGGGTTTGGAAGAGGGGTAATTCCTTCTGACGTACTTGAGTTAACTGAATTAGCTCGTGGTCGATGCGAAATCAAAGCCGTAGGCAAGATCAAAACCAGGGATCAAGCTGAAGAACTCATAACAGCAGGTGCGAAGAAGTTAGGGACAACTGTTGGTCCTGAATTGATTAAAAATTTACCCAACAAACAATAATGACTCCCGACAAACGTTTAACAGGCCTCTCACTGAAAGTTGGACCATTAGGCGAGAATGACAGGCTATTAACCGTTCTTAGTGATGAAGAAGGGATCACACGTATTGCTGTGCCAGGAGCGAGACGCCCCCGAAGCAACCTGGCTGCTGCAGCTCCACTAACTTTGCTTGAATTACAAATAGGAGGTCGCTCTGAGCTGAAAAGAGTACGGCATTTAAAAGTATTGCGTAGTTTTTGCAAGGTAGGTGAGCAACTAGAGACTCTCGCCGCCGCTCAAGCCTTGGCTGAGCTAAGCCTACTTCTGGTTGCAGGAAACGATCCACTCCCTGGGATGCTAAATACAGTTCTAATCCATCTAGACCGATTAGATGGTTCCGAGGAAGATCTTCATGGCAAGGAT